>JAJYJL010000288.1:6211-8202 GCA_021789565.1 Acidobacteriota bacterium | reverse complement strand
GCCACGCTGGCCCGCAACGGCTATGCTGTGATCGCCATTGACATGTATTACTTTGGCGAGCGGCGGCTGATTCTGGATTCCGACATCAAGGCGGGCATCAACACCTGGTCGAAGATGGAGTCGGAAGAGACCATCAACAAGATCAACCATCGCAACGGGCAGAAGGAGTGCTGGGTGGACCGGAATCTGCAGCAAGCCGGCATCACCTGGGCCGGCGTCCTGTGCTGGGACGACATTCGCACCGTCGATTACCTGGTGAGCCGCCCGGAAGTGGACCCCAAGCGGATTGCCTGCGTGGGCCTTTCGGTGGGCGGATGGCGCAGCAATTTTCTGGCCGGTCTCGACCCGCGCATCAAGGCGGCGACGGTGGCCGGGTGGATGACCTCATTCCACCAGATTAATCCCTGGTGGGTCTCTTACACCATCCCCGCCGGCAACGTTCCGGGATTGTGGAATTATCTCGACTATCCCGACGTCGGCTCGCTGCTGATGCCCGGAGCCATGCTGGTGGTCCACGGATTGCGGGACACGCTGTTTCCGCCCGACGGCGTCAAGGCGGCCTTCAAAAATCTTGCCACCTGCTATGAATCCATCGGCAAGCCGGACCGCTTTAAGACCTACTTGTTTGACGGGCCTCACAGCTTCCCGGCCCGCGCCCAGCAACTGATGCTGGAATGGTTTAACCGCTGGGTTTAGCTGGCAGTGACTCAGTAGACTTGTGGCACGGGCGTCCTCGCTCCCGCCATGCGGGACCAGGATGGCCGTGCCACAAGAAGGAACCAAACCGAGTGACCACCGTTTAACTGGTTTGCTGGACTTTTTTCAGCAGGTTCTGCGAGAGAACTTTCCGCTTCTGATCTTCGGTGAGGAAGGAATTCTCGATGCGGGCGATCACGCCGCCGGGTTCGTTGATGGCGGGTGGCGCAGATACGCGCTTTGTCGTATCTGCGTTCTCGCGCAGCGAGAGGCATTTGCTTGGTTTCATTCCACCCGGTCCATAGCGATGAACTAGGCGTCCTGCAAAAAATAGAATCGCCAGCTTGACCACGGCCATTCGCGATCGTGGCACGGGCGTCCCGCCCGTGGATCAACATGGCCAGCATGGCCATGCCACCTGCGGCCCATGCTGCCTCCGCATCGCGCCATTCTAACCCCTCTCAGCTTCGCCGACCGCAGACATCAAAAATCGATATCTGCGCCACCCGCCCGGCGGTTCTCGCCCTGCGCTCTATGGGGCGTTAAGAATCAAGTCAGAGAACCTTTAAATAAGCTAAGCACAACGTTGTAAGAAGCGTGCGCCACAACGGAGGGAGCAAGAGATTTTGCCCTGTTGTCCAAAAAAACATAAGCTAGCGACGCAAAGAAAACGACAACGGCAAGCAAGATATTCGTAAGGTGCAGCGCCGCAAAAACTCCACTTGAAACTAGCGCTGCCCAGCGCCGGCCCCAATTCTGGCGCAGTACCAGATAAAGGTAGCCTCTGCAGAACAGCTCTTCTAGGACAGGCCCCACCGCGGCACTGATAAGAAAAGCGATAGGGCGGCGGGAAATGCTCGATGCCTGCGCTTGGACCGAGAAGATGTAATGCGGTCGCAGGGTGGAAAATAGAAGCTCGGCAAACCAATACATTGAGGCAAGCTCGGCCGCCGTAAAAGCGACCCCGAAGACGGTCCAGATGAGCGCCCGTCCACGCAAAAGCATCGCTACGCGAAGGCCTAACTGCTCGGCACGCGGGCGGTATTCCCGCTGGAGAACGAAACAGAAAACACCTAGACCCGCATACGTAAGTACAGAGATCCCAGCGCCGGAGTACTTCGGAGGGATGGGGAGAAAGGCGTAAAAACAGATTAACAAGAACGAGACCACCAAACCAACGACGAAAATTGTCATGTCTAGCCTGGGACCATTGTCTCGGCCATCGCCTAACCCCACTGTAAGGCTCTGACCTTCGCTGTTTATCCATGGACCGATCATTTAATGTATTGGAACAA
>JAJYJL010000288.1:0-6201 GCA_021789565.1 Acidobacteriota bacterium | reverse complement strand
ACGCCCCGGGTTCGGTTGCGCGGTCACCGTTATTACTGTGGGCTGCTTCGCCATTACCACAGGTGTCTTTGGTCCCTCCTCCCAAGTACCATTAAGTTGTTGCTGTTGGATGTTTTGGAGTGCTCTCTGAATGCAGGGAGCGTCAGCGCATCCGAGCGACTCGTTGAGCACGGTCTTTACCCCCGTTACGGTGCTGCCTCCGATAACTTTAACCAGTGTCACGCAAGCGTGCAAATTCTGGCGGGTGGCGCAGATACGCGCTTTGTCGTGTCTGCGTTCTCGCGGAGCGAGAGGCTCTTCCTTTTCTTCATTCCGCCCGATCCATTACGATGATTGATTCGTCCTCCAGAAAATGATACCTCCAGCTAGACCACGGCCAAACGCGATCGTGGCACGGGCGTCCCGCCCGTAGATTAACATGGCCAGGATGGCCATGCCACCTGCGGCCCATGCTGCCTCCGCATCGCGCCATTCTAACCCCATTCAGCTTCGCTGACCGCAGAGACAGAAACCGCCTCTGCGCCAGCCCCGGAATCTGGCTGGCAAGGGTGAATATCCCGTCACCGTTTCCCAGGAAAATCTCAATTTCGCTGATGTCAGCCACCGCCAGGTCCAGCTTCCCGTCGGCGTTGAGTCGGGCCAGCCTGGAGGACTTTGCGCGATACAGGTCGCAGTTCCTCGGGATGCTCGCGGAGATAGGCGATCAGGCGCTGTTTTTTCTCCCTGCCGCGCCCGCCCGTGCCGTCGTCGGGCGCAAAATTGCCAGGAATCAGTTCCGGGAGGCACGCGGCTACGCGGTCATAAATTGATCGCCACGTTTTCTTGACGGTAGCGAGCGAGATGACCATCTCGTTGCTTAGTTCCTCGTCCGTTCCGCCTTGCATCGAGGACAGCAGCAGGCGCTGCTCGCTGCGGCTGAAACCGATTCGCGGCGGCTGATAGAGCAGGAAAAGAAAGCCCACCCACGAACCAGCACGGGCAAGTGCCAGTGGGCGAGTTATGCCGATCAGGTGGGGCTTCGCAACGACGGCGTCCAAATCGTCTGGCCAGAACTCACTGTAGGCGCCTTGGGAACAATTCCAAAGAAGCCCACCGCCGTTGCGCCGCCGAAGCAAATGCTCCCTGCTCTCCGCCTGGACCGCCAGCTCCTTTAATCGGAAGCCGCCAAGGTACTCGGGAAACGCGGCCATCATCGCTCCACGCACGTCTGCCCGTAACGCGGCATCGCTGCGGACCGTGACGTGCCAGTACATAAGGTTCAGCCCTTCGCCGACGTTCGCCTCCCGCACCTGCCGGGGAGAAAGTACCGGCGAATCGCCCCGCACAACGCGTTTCGCCATCTCGGGGCCAATCCAGAATTGGGGCGCGCTCTTCGCCTCGCGAAGGAACTCATCGGACACAAAGACAGCGGCGGTAAGCCCCAGCTTACTGACCCTGGGGCCGCAAGTTTCTTCGATCACCCCGGCAGCAGCGAAGCCATCGCTGTAAAGCAGCCGCCGCCAAGCGGGGCCCAAATCCGCGACGGCATCTCCGTAACGCGGGCCCACAATGGGGTGCGCCGCTACAATCTCCACACACTCACGGACGTCGTTCGCGCGCATGGGCCGAAACCGGATGGCCATAGAAGCGGTCCCCGATAGAAAAGTGGAGTAATTATACACCCCTTTTAGAGTAATTGTTTTTTGTATTCACCCGTATATTATCGGAAAATCCGCAGGAGTCTCGTTCCCTCGGGGGAATGGAGGTAGCCTATGACAGCCTTTACAGATCTCAGCAGCGTGCTGCACGCGCATGCGACGAAGAACCCGCAGAAAACCGCACTCATCTGCGGCGACGCAATAATGTCTTACCGGGATCTGGATGAAGCGACCACCGCGCTGGCGCATTGGTTTCTCGACCAGGGCCTTCGGCCCGGTGACCGGGTGGCTCTCCATTGGTCGAATTCCATCGAAGTCGTCCAGCTTTTTTTCGCACTGTTCAAAGCGGGACTGATCGCCGTCACCGTCAACGTGCGGCTGAAAGCACCGGAGATCCGCTACGTGCTGAATCACTCGCAGGCCCGGATGTGTTTCAGCGAGCCGGCCTTGGCGCCATTAGCCAGGCAAGCCGGCACTGGTTGCCCCATTTTCACGCAGATCCCGGCAGTCAAAACAATGAAAGCAGGACGTAACGGACTGCCAGCCCCAGCACCGGACAAACCGGCAGTGGTCGTTTACACCTCCGGCACCACCGCCAACCCTAAGGGCGTTACTCATACGCACCGCTCGCTTTTACACACGGCTGCGATCACGGCGCGTGCAATACCAATAGAGCCTGACGCGGTCGCCATGACGATAACTCAGATGATGCACGCAGCCGCACTCAACATTGTCCTGCTCCCGGCACTGTATACGGGGGCCTCGACAGCGCTCCTGCCCGCCTTCGAGCCGGGCGCCGTTCTCGATGCCATCCAGCGATTTCGCTGTACCTATGCGTTTTGCCTCCCGGCGCTCCTCCATTTTATTGTCGAAGAGCAAGAGCGGGAGCCGCACGATGTTTCGTCTCTCCGAACCATGGTCGCTGGCGGAGACACCGTGCCTGTGGCCTTACAGCAGAAATTCCAAAAGCTGTTCGCGACGCGTATTCGAGAGGGCTACGGCATGACGGAAACTCTGCCCATGGCTTTGACTCCTGGAAGCGCCATCAGGCCTGGCGCGATGGGCGTGGCGCCGGAAGGTTTCCAGGTTCGAATCGTGGATATCGACGGCCTCGATGTCGCCGAGGGCGAAACCGGGGAAGTCGTCGTGCGTAGCTCCGCCAACTGCGCCGGATACTGGAATGACCGGGAAGCTACAAAAGCCCTCATGCGAGACGGGTGGCTGCACACCGGCGACCTCGCCTCCCGAGACGCCGACGGCTATTTCTGGTTCAAGGGACGCCTGAAGCAGATCATTATCCGTGCTGGCTCCAACATCTCGCCGCAGGAAGTCGAGGAGGCGCTCTACCAGCATCCCGCCGTGCTCGAGGCCGGAGTCGTCGGCCAGCCTGATAAGGTTCTTGGTGAGATCGTCGTCGCCTTTGTTGTTTTGCGGGAGGGAGAAAAAGCAATGCCTGAAGAGTTGCGCGATTTCGCTCGGCAGCGCCTGGCGGATTACAAGGTTCCCGAGAGAGTCCTGTTTTTGGACGAAATGCCCAAGAATGCTGTGGGGAAAGTGCAGCGCCGCGCCCTCAAAGAGATGCTGCCTGGACAGCCAGATGTGGGGCGACTCGCAGTCGTTTCTTAGCTCACGTCACGCCCTCAGTGGCCCACGGCCATTTCCGGAAACGGACTGAAGGTGGTCATTACCTTGGTACATAACGACTTTCATTCTTAAAGGAGGAAAAGGCCTATGCCGACATACATTTCTCTTATGCGCTATACGCAGAAAGGAATCGAGGCGGTCAAGGATAGCCCGGCGCGGCTGGACGCGGCAAAGAAGATGTTCGCCTCGGCCGGGGTCAGTCTGAAAGGCTTCTACCTGACCATGGGACGGTACGATGCGGTGGCTATTGTTGAGGCGCCCGATGACGCCACCATCGCCAAGCTGGCTCTGGCAGGAGGCTCACAAGGGTTCGTGCGAAGCGAGGGGATGCGCGCCTTCACGGAAGACGAGTATCGCAAGATCGTTGCCTTTCTGCCCTGACGCGGCGGAAGTGGGACGTGATTGCGAAATCGTGAAACCACGGTCAGGCGTTGCGGGACGAGGGGGCGTTTTGCGCACGAGGATTCGGCCTCGGGCCATAAGCTTACTGAAAATTCTTAGATTACTCAGGAGGAAATCTATGGCGAAGTATTTGATCCAGGCGTCATACACGGCTGAGGGATTTAAGGGGCTCGCGAAAGACACAGCTTCCGGCCGCAAGGCAGCCATCACAAAGCTAGCCGAAGGGCTTGGAGGCAAAGCTGAATGCGTCTATTACGCTTTCGGCGTGGACGATGCGGTCGTGATCCTTGATTTGCCTGACAATGTCACTGCCGCGGCTGTCGGGATCACGGTTGGGTCGAGCGGCCTTGTGCGGCTTCACACCACGCCGCTGCTTACGGTCGAGGAAGTGGACCAGGCGCTGAAGAAGAGCGTCAGTTTCAAGGCGCCGGGCCGGTAGCGCTGACTTCAGCCTGGAGCGTGCTGGCTTGGAGGACTGCGTTATAAAAAAACAAGGCCAGCGGCGGGTGGCGCATCAGATACTCGCCTTGTAGTGTCTGCGATCCCGCGAAGCGGGACGTTTCTGCCTGTCATCATGGCATCCGATCCATTGCGATGATCGATTCGTCCTCCAAAAAATAAAACCTCCAGCTTGACCACGGCCACTCACTCGGCGAACCGACCAGCCTTCGCGTCACGGGATTATTGTGCATATAGTCCAGCTTTTCCAGTTGCTTCTTTTCGCTCCAGAAATTCATGTCATAAAACCGGCCCTGCCACACGCGGCAGCAGGCCTCATCATGCACGGTCGGGGGCAGCGTAAACCGCGCCAGCATTCTGACGCGAGGCCTCTTCGTCACCAAACCCTTGCTGCGCCATGAAGCGGGTAATGGAGCTGCTCATGTTGTCACCTCCAGGGGTTCCTTTATATTAACTTACCGCCTCCATCTGCCGTCTGCAAGGTGACGATGGGGAATCCCAATAGCTCCTGTGCTAGGATAAACACCGCTGGGAGAGCGCTCGCGTGGAGTGGAGGCTTGGGGCGCGGGCATTGGATGGTAGCGAAGTCCACAGGTCGGCCATGGTCAGTGTTGCGATTGGAATCATCATTATCCTGGGATGCGCCGGCGGGCTGGCGTATGCCTGCATCATTCCCTCATCCCGGGTGTTTTCTCCTGTTGTGAATCGCGGCCCCGGAGAAAGCCGCAACGTCGTCCTGACGTTTGACGACGGTCCTGCGCCGCCCTTTACCGAACAGATCCTCGACATCCTCGCCGAGCACGGGATTTCCGCAACCTTCTTCCTCTGCGGCAAAAACGTTGAACGCCATCCCGAAATCGCCCGGCGCATCGTGCGCGAAGGCCATACCATCGGCAACCATACCTATTCGCACCCGTTCCTGTTCGCCCGCAGCCGCAGGTTTATGGCCGGGGAAATCGACCGGGCCCAGGAAGCCATCGAGCGGATTACCGGAGTGCGGCCAACCCTGTTCCGGCCGCCCTACGGCGCGCGATGGTTCGGCCTGATGCCGGTGCTGAGGGAAAGGGGGCTCAAGATGGTGATGTGGTCGGTCATGGGTTTCGATTGGAAATATCGGACCGAGGCGATCATCCGGGCCGTCAAGAATAGGCTACATAGCGGCGCCGTGATCCTTCTTCACGACGGCCACGAACACCCCCCTTCGGCCGGCATAGACCAATCGGCCACCGTGGCGGCTTTGCCGGCTATCATCGAATCGGCTACTCAGGCAGGTTTGACCTTTGCGGCAATCAATAGGTTTATGGCGTAGACTAATACTATGTCCTCAAGCTTGCCGGCCGAAAGTATTCTATTTCTTCCGGCAGGTTTGCATGAAAATGCTGGAAATCTGTGTCACATTAAAATACACTCATTTGGCAATGTGTCCCATTTTGACACACTCGGGGCCGGTTGAGCTTTGTCGATGACACTGGGAATATTTGATAAAGCTTTAAGAACAAATGGTTTAAGATTAGCAGGCCACTTTGGACTCCCTGATGCTCAGGAAAATGTGGTTCGACAGACTAAATTTTACCTATGCAGGTGTCTGAGTGGGTTTAAATCGAGTACTGGTGGTGGATGACGATCAAGAGAGCCGGAACCTTCTTTCCGAGGTTTTGAATGCAAATGGTTACTCTGCCGAGGTTGCGGAGGATGGTGAGGGGCTCTGGAAAGCCCTGAGCACAGACGATGGCAGGGCTGTGATTCTGATCGACCTCCGGCTGCCTGGGGAGAATGGTCTGGAACTGTTACGGAAGCTGCAGGAAAAGAAGATCGCTTGTGACGCTATTCTGATGACCTCTTTCATTACCGGAACCGAACGCGATCTGGCGCGGGAGCTTGGGGTGAGGGCTTTCCTGGAGAAACCCTTTCGTTTGTCGGAGTTGTTACGCACCGTCAGTGAAGTCGCGAGGAAGAATCCTATCGGGATATCATCATAAGGCGGTCAGGGACGAGGAGTCGGGACCGCTCGGCAAGGAGCAGAGATGAACGTAGGCGAAAAAGTCGTGGAAATTATTGC
>JAJYJL010000287.1 GCA_021789565.1 Acidobacteriota bacterium | reverse complement strand
CCACTTCACGCTTCCAATAGAGTCTTGACCACCGCTGCGTTAGCTTCCCGGCGCGCCGCAGTCAAATTCCGACCCAGTCCTTAGCGACCTCGCCGGAGATTTTGGTACCGAGTGAAATGAGGGAGAATTCAATCTGGCAGATGCTGACCCCAAATTGGAATGCCCGCGTTGGAAGGTGAACGCTCATTGGACACCCCTGAATTTTTCGTAAAAGCGAAACCAGTCATGGGCTATCCGTAAATAATGGTTGAAGTCAGCCGGAAGTTAAGGCAAGCTTATGGCCCAAGCTGGCGCAGAGTAAACCCAGGGAAGTGCCCCAATAAGGAGAATTTTAGGCTGTTGAGGCTGGAATGAAAAATGGTCTCAGGGCAAGGCAGAAGAATACCCGGTAGTCCGGTTGCCGAGCGCGTCCAGGCGCGCGTGCCGGCAAGAACTGATTTGAAGTGAAGCGCCAGAGGATTAGGGAAACCAGACGGGACAGACTGAAGAGGAGGATGGAGATGGAAAGCAACTCGGGACAACCTCCGGCTATTATTCCGGGCCGGGTGGCTTCACTCGATTTTTTCCGTGGTATCACGATGTTTCTGCTCATCGGTGAGTCGACCGAGCTGTATTCGCTACTGCGGAATCCGGCTTTACACGGTACCGTGCTCGGCTTTATCGGTTGGCAGCTCGATCACCATCCCTGGAACGGGCTTCACTTCTGGGACCTTGTCCAGCCCTTCTTCATGTTTATTGTTGGAGTGGCGATGCCCTTCTCCATCGGCAAAAGATGGGAACGCGGTGATACCTGGCGTCAGACCTTTCGGCATGTTCTCAAGCGGTCGGGGCTGCTCCTGTTCTTTGGCTGGGCACTCTACTGCATCGGGCCTGGTCACTTGACGTTTCAGTTGTGGAACGTGCTGGCGCAACTTTCCTTTACCTACCTTGTGGCTTTTCTGATGATGCGCAAGTCAACCCGAACGCAGATTGGCTTCACGTTCCTGTTGCTAATCATCACCGAATTGTTATACCGCACGTGGCCGGTTGCAGGATTTAACCAGCCCTTTGTCCCGGACCACAATTTTGGTTCCTGGGTGGACCTGGCCATCATGCCCGAACTTTCCAAGGGGCATTGGGTGGCCTTCAACGCCATTCCTACCACGGCGCACACCATGTGGGGAGTACTTGCCGGATATGTCCTGAAGAGCGCACGGGAGCCGATGCAGAAGATCAAGACACTGGTCATTCCGGGCATCATCGGAGTCATTGTCGGGTTTTCGCTGAATCCTATAGACCCCATCATCAAACGCATTTGCACCGCTTCCTTTGTAATTGTCAGCGGCGGGTTTTGCCTGCTGGCGCTGGCCTTTTCTTACTGGCTGATTGATGTGAAGGGCTGGAAAAGGTGGGCCATCTTTTTCAACGTCGTGGGCATGAACTCGATTTTTATTTACCTGTTTACGAACAGCTTTGGGGCGGAGTGGTTGCACAGAATCGCCCAGCCTTTCACTATGGGATTGTTTGCCTGGGGCGGGCACCTTACGGCAGAAATTATCACCAGCCTTACCGTGTGGTTTATGCTCTGGTACATTTGCTACTGGTTGTACAAGCGAAGGATTTTCTTTAAGATTTGAACCTGCAATACCGCTGGACGACGCAGTGTGCATTGGGGCCACATTGCAGCTTGATGCGCGGAAATCCAGGCAAGACCTTGCGGCGTTTCTGTCTGCTGGGGATGAGGGGTTCGCCCGGCGAGGGCAAGGGGCTTTTTCTGTCTCCGACAGGCAGTCGTTGGATCCTGTATTGTCGCCCATAACTCACCCAACGCGCCGGTGCGCCAGCCATACTATGGTTCCGCAACCGCGCCCGGGGGTGTTTCCCCGGTTTCCCCAACGGCACGAGCAGTATATGGCGCAGGTCGGGCGGCCTTGCCCCCGCCCCATATACGGGCGATGGCCCCCATAGAGGGACGCTGTTTTTCTACCGGAAAATAGCAACTCATGGTACTGTTTTTTCCGCATGCGACGACATCGTCCTGTGCCAAGGCTGAAAAGGGATCTCGGTCTGTGAGGGTTCCCTCAGGTGGCCGGAGATAGAACATTCAAACTGCCAGGCAGAGAGCTCTATCGCGGGTGAGAGAGACGGATTCCGTGGTGCGTGCGGCCTGGATTCAAGTCCAGGCGAGATAACCAGGCAGTGTTCCCCCTTTCAAGGTTGGCTGTTCCCAAACAGCCAGAAATCTTTGTTTTGTGGAGGAATTATGCGATTTCGTGTGGTGGCCATCGCGTTTTTGGCACTGGGCTTTAGTCTCCTATCTGCCGGGTTTGCGGCTGGTCAGACGGATGATCAGGGGGGCGCTTGCACAGTTCGAGAAGCAGACTTCCACGGCTGGAAAGCCGAACAGGTTTCCAATCAATGGACGACGCTGACCATCGTTCCGCAACTGGGCGGCAGGCTGATGCAGGTGGATTTCGGCGGCCATCCCTACCTGTTTGTAAATCCCAAGTATTATGGCCAGTACTTTCCTCCTTCACAGGGAGCGGCCAAGAACATCTGGTACAACTACGGCGGTGATAAAGACTGGCCCTTGCCCGAAGGGACACACGATGAGCAGCATTGGGCGAGCGCGCGCTCAGACCTGCTGGATGACGGTGAATACTCCTTCAAAGTTCTGTCGCAGGGCGCCACGTGCTCAGTCCGGCTGGAAGGCCCGCCTGACCCCCCCACCGGCCTTCAGTACTCGCGAGTGATCAGCCTTGGGGCAAACTCTCCGCGCATCACTTTTCACGCCGTGATGAAAAACATCACCGGACACCCGATCGACTGGTCCATCCAATCGGTCTCGCAGTATGACACTGCCGACCCGCGCGACACCTCACAATATAATCACCAGTTCTGGGCATTTACTCCCATCAATCCCAATAGCGCTTATCTTGAAAGCTACCACGTGCGCAGTGGACCGACCGATCACCCTTCCTTCTCCATCCGTGACGGTAACACGTTTGCCTTGCACTGGAAATATCTGGAGGCAGAGGTCTGGTTGGATTCGCCGGCTGGTTGGATTGCTGTCGTTGACGGTTTGCGCCAATATGCCATGGTGGAGCGTTTCCATTATATGAAGGCGGCCGAGTATCCCGGCAAGGCTTCGGTTATTTTTTACCTGAATGGGGCCAGGCTGAATCTGGACAAGAATGGGATGCCCGCGTTGCGGCCATTGAACGTGCTCGACACTCCGTACTACATGGAAGCCGAGCTGAATAGCCCCATGGTCCACCTTGCGGCGGGAGCAACCTACGCGTTTGATACCGAGTGGTTCCCGACGCGGGTGGGCGACAATTTTAAGACGGTGAGTTACGCCGGCCTGGTGAGTGATCCGCTCACTGTGACGCAAACCGCGGACGGCCTCAGGTTGGCCGGAACGTTTGGCGTGTTATACCCGGGTCATCTGGTCGCTCACCTGTACGACCGTGAAGGTATGCACGTGAAAGATGCGGACCTCATGAATGTGTCTCCTCTCGAACTGGTAAACCTCGATAAGACCATCGAGGCGCCGCCTTCCGTAGCGTGGCTTTCGGTCCATCTGGTGGACGCGCAGGGATCGGACCGAGGCGCGTTGGGCCAGGTGCACTTGAATCCTCAGGAGAAGATTCAACTTAAATGAGCAATTCAAAACGATGCGCAATTTTTTCGACTGCACTCTTTTGTCTCATTTCGATCGTGTGCTTTGGCCAAAGCGGACCTGTTTCGGCACGCATTGATGTAAATGAACACGACCTGCTGGCAAAGCCGGTGGGGGCCAATTGGACATCCTACAACGGGGACTACACCGGACAACGCTACTCCAGCCTTTCGCAGATCAACCGGGATAACGCAGGTCGTCTCCGTGCGCAATGGGTTTTCCATTCGAGGAACTCACAACTCCTGGAAGTGACGCCCGTGGTAATCAACGGGGTGATGTACATAACCAGCGCCAACGACGCCTACGCCCTTGATGCGCGCACCGGGCGCATGCTGTGGAGTCATACCCGGCCGATTACGAATGGCCTGATCGAAGACGCGTCCGCCCATCACAACCGCGGCGTTGCAGTGTGGCATTCGAAGGTTTACATGGAAACCGACGATGCGCACCTCCTTTGCCTGGACGCTCGCAGCGGAAATCTGATCTGGGACGTGACCTTCGGCGACATCAAGGAGAACCCTGCCAATGGAGCGACCAGCGCCCCATTGATCGTTAACGGCAAAGTGATTGTTGCGCCCGCCGGAGGCGATGCAGGCGTGAGAGGGAGGATTGAAGCTTTTGACGCGGAGACCGGCAAGCTGGTCTGGAACTTCTGGACCATTCCAGGGCCGGGCGAACCGAATTTTGGCACCTGGGGAAAGGGCGACATCTGGAAACATGGTGGCGCAACGGCGTGGATGCCGGGGACCTACGATCCGGAAACGAACACGCTTTTCTGGGGTACTGGAAATGCCGCACCGGACTTTGAAGGTTCGCAGCGCCCCGGTGACAATCTTTACGGCGCCTGCGTGCTGGCACTTGACCCCGATACCGGAAAGCTGAAGTGGTATTTTCAATTCACTCCGCATGACCTGTACGACTTTGATGCTGTTGAAACGCCCGTACTCATTGACGGCACTTACAAAGGAAAATCCCGCAAGCTGCTGGTAGAAGCCAACCGGAACGGCTTTGTCTACGTGCTCGACCGGACCAACGGGAAATTCCTCGGCGCCACCTTGTTTGAACCTTCTGTGAATTGGGCCAAAGGCATTGACGCCCAAGGCCGGCCGATCACCACCGGCGTCATTCCCACTCCCGGCGGAACAAAAGTCTGCCCGGGCATTGTGGGAGCCACCAACTGGTTCTCGCCGTCCTACAATCCCCAGACGCACCTTTTCTATTTCATGTCGCTCCGCGATTGCAATATCGGTCACGCGACGCCCCAACCTTTTGTTAAGGGCGAGAGCTATTACAACACGGGCGTTGAAAGAATCCCGGGCGAGCAGGGGAAGAAAACCTTGGTGGCCTTCGATGTTGATACCGGAAAAATCGCCTGGCGCTATCCTCAAGTGGGCAGGGGAAATTCCTGGGGCGGAACGATGAGCACGGCGGGAGGCCTGGTGTTCTTCGGAGACGACGCCGATAGTTTTGAAGCCATTGATGCACGCGACGGCAAGCCGTTGTGGCACTTCAATACAGGACAGGAAATGCATGCTTCTCCCATGAGCTATGCCGTGGATGGCAAGCAGTACGTTGCCATTGCCGCGGGGAGCGACATCTTCAGCTTCGCCTTGCCGGATTGATAGCAGTTTGCACCACGCGATGGATCAGATTGTGGACTGGCCTGTGATGACTGGTGATGATAGGGATTCGGTGCGGCGGGCGCCATAATCGGGCGGGGACATCAGCGCCACCGCGTACTTAAAGCGTCGCGGGTCTTTCTCTCCGATTTTTCCCAGGCTGCCGCGCATGACGGCCAGGCTCTTGTAGTAATCGTCGTAGCGGAAGCCGGTTTCTCCCCGCCACATGGGAAAAACCGCGCAGGCTTCAACCCAGCGGGTGAAAACGTCGCTCACATCCAGATAAATATCCTGCCGGAAGCCTTCCGCGTCCTCCCAGTTTTCAGCAAACAGAAGTTTATTGACTGAATGCGCGGGCAGTTTTCTTTTGAGGTTGGGAAGCCCCGCGTAGAAAATCGCGTCGTTAACAATGTTGTAGCAGGCGCGATGGTCTTTGTGGTAGCTGCCCTTCCAGTGGGTGATAATGATTTCCGGTTTGTGCTGCCGGATGGCGTCACATACGGCGAAGCGGGCTTCTTCGTTATCCGGAAGTTCGCCGTCAGGATAAGAGAGATACGCGGTCCCGGCTCCCATCATTTCAGCCGCTTTGTCAGTTGCCGAAACCTGCATGGCTCCATATTCCGCAGAAGGAATCGCCGGGTTCCCCCGTTCGCCGTGAGTGAGATTGAGAAAAATCCCGTGGCCTCCTGTGCTCACCTGCCGGGCCACTGGCAGACCCATCGTAAAAAGCGCGTCGCCGGGATGGGCGGCAATAGCCATCACCATGCCCGGCCCCGATTTTGCTTCGCTGGTTTCGGACGATTCTTCTGCAGCACTGCTTTCGGGCCGGGCGCTGCCGGTTCCCACGGAGAACATAGCAGCGCCTATTCCCAGTTCTTTTAAGACATCCCTGCGAGAGTGGTGTTTCATGGTAGTTTTGTTGCCGTTCTTTCCGGCGCCATAAGGTTCAGGCTGCGCTGGCCTTGGAAAGGACCTCATGGAGCCGCCTGGCAACTTTCGCGTCTTCGCCCGGCAGCATCATCCAAACGCCAACGACGATAACATTCTCACCTGCTGGCAGGCCTTTCATCAGATCGCCGGCATTGCCTCCCGTAGCGGGATTCAAAGCAATGCTCGGCGTTCCTTCCAGAAGCTGGGTTTCGACATCCTTGGCTGAAATCTTCACCCGTTTCAAGTCGTATGTAATCAGCAGATGGGGTACGTTGTTGGCCACCGGTGGAACGAAAATCTGTGTTTTGACCGAAGGAATTTTCTGGACGGCGGCAGCAATCATTTCAGCGCGCTTTTGGAAATCCGCGCGCATCGCCGTCTCATCCTGGTCCAGGAACCAATCCACTGCCGCCACAAGCCCTATGATCTGTTCCTTGGAGACTTTCATGCCGCGCCCGACGGTGTCGCTGTAAGGGCAATTGTTCATAGCGGCCGCGTCAATCAAGTCTTTACGGCCCAGCAGCAATCCGCTATTTTGCGGTCCTCGCAATCCTTTGCCGCCTGAGAACTGCACCAGGTCAAAGCCCATCTGTGTGTAATCCCAGAGGTGTGACTTGGGAGGCACGTCCGCAGCCGCGTCGTTTGAGGCCGGCACGTCATGCTTGTGAGCGATGCGGACCCAGTCTTCGCGGCTGATCTGCCCTCCCTGTGCGGCGTTAAAAAAGTGCGCCATGGCGGTACGCGGCGTGAAAGCGCGATCGTAATCGTCCAGCGTTTCCACCTCCACCATCCTCACCCCGCAGCAACGGACGGCGTGATCGTATTCGTACCGGTGCGCTCTTTGGATCAGCACTTCATTGGGCAATTCAGACATGTCAGTGGGCAGGTTGAGGACCCGCCGTGTTCTCCCCCGCGTGATGCAGGCAGCCGTCGCCAGCGTCACAGCGGAGGCCGCCCCGTCGCTTACCAGGGCCGCTTCGCAACGCAATCTCTTGGCCAGGTACTCTCCAGCCGCCTTTTGCAGTGCAATCAGTCCTACTGGAGTCAATGCCGCCCGGTCAACGGCCGCGCGCACCTGCGGAGGCATTGTGGAGGCTGTCAGAATCGTGTAGGTGCCGGCCGCGTTGATGAAAGGAGTCACTCCCAGCTTGGCGTAGTAATCTTCTCCGGCCGGGGCATCGTGAGCGTGTGGCTGCGCGGCCAGATCGGGAACCTTGCTGCCCACCATCGTCGAGGCGGCGAGCATTCCGCCCCCCCACTTGAAAAATTTTCTTCGAGATAGAAAATCGTTTGTCATGAGATCGCCTCTTTCTTCAAATTCATGCCTGCAGGAGCGGCTGGCAGCGTCCGCGGTGAAACCGCTTTGGTCATAGGCTGCTGAAAATGGCTCGAACCCTGTCAATCCGATCCCGCAATGCGGGAGAGGAATCTGCTCTTGATCTGTGCACTGAAAAACTAAGCAGATTCCTCGTGCCGATTAAGAACATCGGCGCTCGGAATGATGTGCGAGGGGGCCTTTTCAGCAGCGCGCCAAGGGCCGGTTGGTCGAATGCCGTCATGGAATTGATTGCCGCGCACCATCCCTCTGCTTATCCCCGAACCCTGCATAAGTTACATTGCCGCGCCGGGCGGGTCAAGCAAATATCCTGCCGGACTTTCCCCGCTATTCGCCTGGCATGGCCAGAAAGGAACGGCCGGCGTGCTTTCACAAAGCCGGGGCCGGAGTGGGAAATTAGTTTTTGGCGGCAACGGCCGCCTGGGAGCACGCTCTCAGCCAGAGGACAGCCGGCGATTCAGCGGTGTGAGACTACATAGAGGCCAATATTTCTCCGGTTTGTTTTCGGTTCGTTTTTTCGCCTTCGTTTGTTATCAACAAGATGCTCCGCTTTGTTTTTAGCTTTGTTTTTTCCACAGCTACGTGTTTTCAACAACTTCTCCGCTTCGTTTTTGGGTTCGTTTCGGTTCGTTTTTGATAGCCGATCCTTTGTTTTCAGTAACTT
>JAJYJL010000286.1 GCA_021789565.1 Acidobacteriota bacterium | reverse complement strand
GCCACAGTTCCCGGCACGCCCACGGCCAGCGCGCCCACAATGGAGGCGTTGGGGATGATATGGCCGTGCTTGTCCAGATACATATCGCGGGTGGCGCGGCCCGGCGCCTCCTCGCGGTAGTCAATCATGGCCGGCGGCTCGCCCGCCGTGCGGACCATCATAAAACCACCGCCGCCGATGTTCCCGGCAAAGGGATAAGTGACGGCCAGCGCAAAGCCCACAGCCACGGCTGCGTCCACGGCATTGCCGCCGGCCTGGAGGATTTCAATGCCGGCCTGGGTGGCTAACGGATCGCTCGAAACCACCATCCCGTGCCGCGCGGCAACCGGAGTCAACGCCAGCGCAGGGAGGCTCACCAACAGAGCAATCGGAAGGAGCAGTTTTCGGAAGGATGGAAAGCGCACGAACCCTCGCGTCAGAAAAGCAGAAAGGGATTTTTCCGGGCACAGGAATCCGCCCGCAGCGCTTGTTACCTTGTCCCTCAACGCGCTGGTTTTTGAACCTGTAATTTAAGCCAAAACCCGCAAACCGTCAACTGGAACACGGGCTTGCCGGGCCGATCTTTGGCAGGGGGAACGGCGCCCGGATCGCCGGGCTCGCTTGCGGACTGCTGAAGGAGCTTGCTTCAGTGGGGTGTGACGCCCAGCTGCCACATCATGAACTCCATTTCCCGGGCCGTCTCGCCGATCTGTCTGGGCAAGGGCAGCCCGCCCGAGTGCCCGGCGCTGGTGTCGTAGTGCATCAGGATGGGATACCCGGAAGCGCTGGCCCACTGCATCAGGGCGCACATCTTGCGCGCGTGCAGAGGCGCAACGCGCGTGTCGGAATCGCCGGTGACGAACAGCACGGCAGGATACTTGCCGCCCTTCTTTACGTGCTGGTAAGGCGAGTAGGCGTATAGGTATTTGAATTGCGCCGCATTGTCGGCCGAGCCGAATTCCGAAACCCAGAAGCGCGCCACAAAGAACTTTTGATAGCGCAGCATGTCGAGCAGCGGAAAACGGCAGACGATGGCGCGGTAAAGATCCGGCCGCTGCGTCATCGCGGCACCCATCAGCAGCCCGCCGTTGCTGGCGCCCGTGATGGCCAGTCTGGACGGATTCGTGTAGCCATTCTTGATCAGCCATTCCGCCGCCGCGTAGAAATCGTCAAAAACGTTCTGCTTGTTCTGGAACATTCCGGCTTCGTGCCACCCCTCGCCAAATTCGCCGCCTCCGCGCAGATTGGGCAGCGCAAACACTCCGCCTTCCTCCACCCAGACCACCGCCTCCGGGTCGAACGTCGGCGTCATGCTCAAATCGAATCCGCCGTAAGCGGTCATCAGCGCCGGCAATCTGCCGTCCGGCTTAAGGCCCTTCCTGTAAAGCAGAAACATGGGCACGCGCGTCCCATCCTTTGAGCGGTACCAGACCTGCTTGAGTTCAAAATGGTTGCTGTTGATGGGCACCTTCATTCGCGCCCAGTCGCTCCGCTGCCGGGTTCTTACGTCGAGGTGATAGATAGTGGGCGGGATGGCGAAGGAGGTGAACTGGAAGAACGCGTCGTTGCTTTTCCACTGGCCGCTGACGCCGCTCACGGCGCCCAGCGTGGGAAAGGCAATCTTGCCTTCGGCGCGGCCCTCGGGGCTGAAGATTTCCAGGCTCGACGTGGCGTCCCGGGTGTAATTCACCATGAGTCTCCCGCCTGCAACGTCCACGCTCTGGATTACCGCCTCGCCTTGCGGAATGATTTCCTTCCAGTGGGCACGCGCTGGATCGGCAACGGAGGCCGAAAAGACGCGCCCGCGCGGAGCGTTCCAGTCCGTTCTGATAAAAAGAGTGTCACCACCGATCTGGGCAAAGAAATGCGCGTGAACGTCGTTGACCACTGTCCGGATCGGTCCGCCCCCCGAGACGTCTTGAACATAAAGCTCCGTTTGGTTCCCCGCCGAACCGTGAGAGACCGTGATGAGCAGGTACCGCCCGTCATCGGAAAGGTTCACCGCGATAATCTTGTCCGGCCCGTAGCCCTTGCCGAAGATCTCGCGGTCGGTGGCCGGGTTGCTGCCCATGGCGTGGTAAAAGACGCGTGGGCCGGCGGGGTCCTGCCGCGAATAGTAGACCCCTTTCTTATCGGCGGTGATGGATAAGCCTGTGTAGCGCGCGCTGGGCAGCACGTCCTTGAGGTCCCGGCCGGAATCCACATTGCGGAACCTAATTTCCAGCTCGTCTGCTCCGCCGCGCCGGATGCCGTAAGCAACCAGCGAGCCGTCCAGCGCGACGTCGCGCAAATGAACTGTCGTCGTGTGATTGGCGCTCAGGGGCTCGGGATCCACCAGCACGCGCTCCCTGCCCCGGATGCCGTCGCGCACATCAATCGTAAAAAGGTCCTGCCCGGCCAGCCGCTTCATGTAGAAGATACGGCCGTTGTACTCCACCGGTATCTCGGTCACGTCCACGCGCTCGAGCTCGTCCAGGCGCTTCACCAGCGCCTCCTTGCCCGGGATTTTACTCATGATCGAGTTGGTATACTTGTTTTCGTCGTTGATCCATGCGCGGGTTTCGGGGCTGTTCTGGTTTTCCAGCCAACGGTAGGGATCGGAGACCTTCACGCCGTGCAAAATATCCACAACGCCGTCACGGTGAGCAACCGGTGGCTCTGGCAGCGCGGGGAGGCCGGATGGCTCAGCGCCAAAAAGCAGACTGGATAAGAGAATGATGGCTCCAAGGCAGTTCATCAGGCGGGCGAGCCGCTCGCTCGCGCTTGTCGTTGGGCTCATTAGTTTCCCCCCTAGCCGCACGATTGTTGCCGGTGCTGCGTGTTGTTCCAGGCACGTTGCTTGCAACGGAATCTTGATTGAAAAAACGATACCGCCGCGTTTCCCCCATGTCAAGCTTAAGAGAACCCAAAGCAAGGCTCGCCGTCAGGGTGCGGAAAACCGGGCTGAAACGCGGGCGGCAGCGCGCAGTTTAGTCCGCTCGCACAGTGCTCCACAGAACTTTTAATTCCCGCGCCCATTTTCCGTGGAATAATCGGGCTGATGCATTTCCGAAGCAGGCTTCGCATTGCAAGACTCGCGGCGCTTGCTGTAGCGGCGCTCTGTGAGGCCGGCCTTTGCCTTTATCCTTCTGTCGCTTGTCTCTTGCCCCCTGCCCTT
The DNA here is from genome assembly GCA_021789565.1 of Acidobacteriota bacterium. The sequence continues at coordinate 5,081 of JAJYJL010000286.1, read as the reverse complement.
GCCTTGCGAGGGACTCCTGGCCAGAGAACCACTGCCTGCAGGTACCTACTGTCCCGGCGGACAGGTTGACCTCTCCACGGCGTCACGCCATACTGGTGGCAATCCAAGGTCGAACGTATAGGGGCTCCGACACGATGATCAAGGCGAAGACAGCCCTTTTTTATGCCGCGATGCTCGGCGCCGCCGTCGGCGTGTTCTTCTGGATTCGCTCGGATGGCGCTTCGCTGCTGGCTCCCGCAGGGCTAGGAACGTTCGGGCAGCACACTCCAGGTGAATCTGGCGTCGTCCTGATGCACGTGCTCCTCACTTTGGCTGTCATTATCCTCTGCGCCAGAGGTCTAGGCTCAGTCTTCAGGCGACTCCATCAACCACCGGTTGTGGGCGAGATGATTGCTGGAATTCTGCTGGGGCCCTCGTTGCTTGGCCGGCTGGCCCCCGGTGCTTCGGCATTTCTCCTCCCCAATTCGATCGCTCCTTATCTCTCTGTCATAGCCAACGTCGGCGTAATCTTGTACATGTTTCTTGTTGGCGTCGAGCTGGATACGAAATTGGTGCGTGGCCGCACGCATGCTTCGATTGCCATCTCGCATGCCAGCATTATTGTTCCTTTCCTGCTGGGCAGTGCGCTGGCGCTCTGGCTCTACCCGATTTTTTCCACAAATAAGGTGCCATTTGTCGTCTTCGCTCTCTTTATGGGAGTTTCCATGTCAGTGACGGCGTTCCCGGTACTGGCCCGAATCCTTACCGACCGGGAGATGCACACCAGTCCGATGGGCGCAATCGCGCTGGCCTGCGCTTCTGTGGACGACGTAACGGCGTGGTGCCTCTTCGCTCTCGTTGTCAGCGTAGCCAAGGCCCACCCCGGAGACGTCCTGATTACGTTGGGACTTGCGGCAGGCTTTATCTTCGTGATTTTCGCCTTCGGACGACCTGCTGCGGTCTGGTTCGTGCGCCAGCACGATTCAAGACGCATTACGGGGCAGAGTTCCATCGTTGTTGCTTGCGTGGCCCTGCTGGCGGCTGCGCTGGCCACCCAAAGGATCGGCATCCACGCTCTCTTCGGCGCGTTTCTTGCGGGAGCTATCATTCCGCACGATTCACTGCTGGCCCAGGACATCAAACAGAAATTCGAAGACCTTGTCGTAGTCCTCTTCCTGCCAACCTTCTTCGCATTTACGGGCCTGCGAACACAAGTCGGCCTGGTGCACGGCCTTCGAGACTGGCTCATATGCCTTCTGATTATCGGCGTGGCGTCCGTGGGCAAGTTTGGCGGCGGAGCGATTGCAGCCCGGCTGACGGGACTTAATTGGAGGCATGCCGCTTCGCTGGGCATCCTGATGAACACGCGCGGATTGATGGAACTTATCGTGCTCAACGTTGGCATGGACCTCGGCGTGCTCTCTCCAACACTGTTTGCGATGCTGGTCATCATGGCCATCGTCACGACACTGGCCACAACGCCAGTGCTTCAGGCTCTGGCAGAAGAGCCTGAACGTGAGTTGGTGCGCACCTGGGAGTTTGAAGAGGAGTATTAAACACAGCAGCCCGCAGCCGGTGGCATACACTTGTTTGCATCGGAGCGTCACACGGCAGGTCATTCAGGGTCGGCGCGCAGCTGCCAATTCCTGAACAGTTTCAGCGATCTCTTTTCGCTTTCCTCGGTTGCGCCGGCCCGGTTCGTCCACGCTATGGCAAACAGCTCTTGACCTCCTCCGGTCAGAAATCATTCGGAAACTCCACTGTCAGATTCAACCCCGCCGGCAAAGTGCCACCTCACCACCCGGGATGCAACCGCGGCCTCCTGATCAGGATTACAAAACAAAGTGACGGGTAATATTGTAGGGGCGGACTACCGGCGCCGGTTTTCCGGCGCTCTGCGAGCGGCGGCTTTCCTTGCGAAAGGGCACACTTGAGAACAGCCCATCAATTGTAAGTAATCTCCACAGCCGCATTTCCGATCCTGTAGTTAGCAGCTTGCATGGACGACTCTCTCGGGTTCACGGCTCAAGATATGATTAACTGCCTCAACACCCATCATTACGGAATGGTCCATATTTCCCACTTCGTATTTCCAGGCTCCGAAACGGCCCCGAGAAAAGATGTGCCGCTTCAGTAGCGCCGGAAGCAAGATGTTCAGTGCGGCATCGCGATCGAGCGTCGGTATTGGATAGGAATATGCTACATCGCGAATATAACGGGAAATCACCAAATCCCGGTCACCCGGTTCCAATAATCCTTCGCGGACGAGACCTGCGATTGTGCCTTCCATCATCTCCTCGTGGTTGACTGACGTACCATCGGGATAGGAAACTTCGCACATCACAGAACTATAGTGCTCGACATCGCCGTCCGGGACATTAAAAGGAGAGTAGTTTGAAAAGAAGGTGGCCCGGTAAAATGGAATATCGGGAGCCGGGAAATAGACCCAGCATTTTGTTGTGCTGAGCTTCTTTCTCAGGCCAACGCCAAGGACCAGCAAGTTGTTATGCCGGAGAAGGTTTGCAGCTTCAATAAGCTGGCCGTCCGCTGGCTTTAGCATCTTAATCAGAATGTCGAGCGGCAACGTGCTGATCATTAGATCAAAGTTGTCTCCGGAACCGTCAACGAACGATACTTGGCGGCGTTCGGTGTCAACCTCAGCCAACTCCTTGCTGTACTTTGTACGATCACCTAAGGCCCGACTGGCGCGACGGTATATCTCGCCCGTTCCACCGTGCAAGGGGAACTTGAATTTGCTGTTGGGGCCCCATCCGAAGTCGTCCTGCCCACAAACAACATTTTGAAGCAACCGTTCGAAGTCTACGACTGCGACCCGTTCGGCGATCCATCGCGTGGACATCTCTTCCAATGGTGTCGTCCAGACTTTGGAATTGTACGGAAACATGAAATGCTGGGCAATTCCTTCACCAAATGTTGCCAAAATCCAGTCCCGGAAGTTGGAGGCGCCGCTTGCGTCTGAAGTTCGCCATGCCGAGGCAGCTCCGAGTAAGCACTGAAGCTGGGTCTGCTTCGGAAGATAACGGAGATTATTCTGGAAGGGATAGGGCACCCAATTGCCTCCGCTGACAATCCAACTTTCGCGAATTCGCTGGTGGATTTCGTCCCCAAGAAATTTGTCAACTAAACGGTCGTAATATGGGAAGTGAGAGAAGATGACGTGGCCACCCTCATCCCACGTAAAGCCATGTTGGTCTACAAAGGAGGTGGCGTGTCCGCCCGCGTAATCGTGGCGTTCATACAAAACCCAGTTCTCGTACCCGAGTTCGGTGAGCCTTAGCCCGGCTCCCAATCCGGTTGGCCCGGCTCCAATAATTACAATCCGCTTGCTCATCCTCAAGTCTCCATGGGGGGAAAATGTGTATTAACTCCTTTGGTGACCGGTGGGGGAAGGAGTCAGATTTCACGGCGGGAGCTCGGGCCGCCTCGATCCGGACATAGGGTGCCGGCAGCGTTAAATTTTGCCATGGTCATGTTCCTTGATCGGCTTGGAAAATTGGAAGGGATCCTTCTTTTTCCGTCTGAGCCAATAATACATGGCACTTACTACATACAGTTCGGCGATCACGACTGCCCAGGCCATCCCCTGGCCCCCGAAAGCCGGCGCCAGAAGTAGGGCGAGTCCCAAATTGAGTATCCCCGCCGTTAGAATAACAGTGTTGAATGAGCGGTCCATTCCCAAGGGAAGCATCCACAGTAGGCCCAACACGCAACTCAAACTGATAAAGAGCGGCAAGAGCGCCAGGACTTCCAGCATGGGTATCACAGGATAGTAGTTCTTTCCGAGCACGATTCTGACAATCCAAGGCGCGAAAGCGAAGAATAGCATACCGATGCAACCACCCGCAAATCCCAGCAATCCCAGCGTGCGTTTAACCAAGCTCGCGGCCTCCAGAGGTGTGCTGCTTATCAGGCGCACAACGCGTGGGTAGACTGCTTGGCTGACAGGATTTAAGGCTGAGAGGGCCGCACGGCTGAGCTTCTCTGCCGCAGCGTAATAGCCCACGATGGTTGTGGGGGCAAACAACCCTAAAATGAAGGCATTGCCGACCGTATACAAGCTGACAGAACTCCGGAAGAAAAACATCGACCAGCCCATGCGCAGCGCCCGCCAGGCCGAGGCAGGGCGGGGGAATGCGAAGGGAGTTTTTGAATAGGCAAGGCCCATAGCCACTCCGGCAGAGATCAAAGCCATGAACGCCTGGAGGGCCAGGACCTTCCAATCGTCTTGGGGTTGACGAACAAAAACAAAGATCCCTATGGCGGCCAGGACCTTGGTCGTAACGTCAAGCTTGGCGTACGGTCCAACTCGCTCGATTCCCTGAAAATACCAGAGCATGTTGAAGCCTTGGCATGTCGCCCAACACAGCGATGACCACAGCAAGACAGGATGTTCACGAAAATAAGGAACCCATCTTAGCGCGGTTAGTGATACTACGAGGCAGATTGCGGCTAGGAAGACCTTGGCGCCCAACACATCAGAGAGGATTTCGCCTATCTTCTCGCGATCGTCCTGAAACCGTGCTATTTCGCGAGTGGCCGAAAGCGGGAAACCGTAATCGATGACTCCGAGCAGATACCCACCAAAAGCTTGGGCAAATGCCAACAGTCCCCAGGAGGAGGGTTGCAACACACGCGTGAGATAGGGGATGGTCGCAAGTGGAATCAGGATGGTCGTAATTTGGATTCCCGACAGGCCGAGTATATTTCTAACGAGGGCGTTCTTCAAAAGTGCCCGGACTCTTTCCGATGCGCTGATAACGTGCTCCTTTCCTGCCTTTGGGCAGTTGGACCGCAAAAAATTTTCCTGGCCGCATTTCCGGTGTTCGTGGGTTCGGCCTTGCCTTCCGTGTTTCTGATGGTTCTAACTTAGTTGGCCACGGGAGCGCAAGTGATTGTCACTGTCCGTGATTATTCCATCTTAACCGGCGTCGCAATAGGTGGTGCAACTCGCACGTTGCGCATGTGCTCCGCAACAACCTATTCGATGCCATGTGCCGTTTTCCTTTCACCTTCCTTAAGTGCTGATTTATTTTGCTACCTACGCTCCCGCATCGGAGACATAAAGCGTCGAGCCTGTTTCC
>JAJYJL010000285.1 GCA_021789565.1 Acidobacteriota bacterium | reverse complement strand
AGGATCATCAGCCGCGTGCGATCGCTGATTTTGCCCACGATTTCTTTGACGTCGATATCGAACCCGCGCTCTTCGGGCATCGCGTATGGCACCGGCGTGGCGCCCACGAAATTGATCATGGAGGAGTAGATGGGGAATCCCGGATCGGGATAGAGCACCTCGTCACCGGGCTCGACCAGTGCAAGGATGGTGTAAAACATGATGGGCTTGGCGCCTGGCGTGATGACCACCTCAGAAGGATCGACGGAGATTCCACGCCGGCGGCCCACATCTTCCGCCACGGCCTGCCTTAGTTCCGGCAAGCCCGCAGGCGGGCCATAATGGGTCCATCCATGATCGAGAGCGCGCTTCGCAGCATCAATAATGTTGGGCGCCGTCGGGAAGTCCGGCTCTCCGATCTCAAGATGGATAACTTCCTTGCCCCGCGCCTCAAGTTCCCGGGCGCGAACCAGCACGTCAAAGGCGCTTTCGGTCCCCAGACGGGACATGCAATCAGCAAGCCGCAGCTTTCGCGTTTCAGTTGACATTCAAAACCCCCGAACGGGCAAGTGTAAACCCTTTGCGCCGCGAACGGAAGAACCTGTGCTCTCCCGGCTCATTATTGTGGCTGGAATCTCCCCTGGATGGGAAGGTGGCGAACAATGGCGGGGGTACAGCTTACGAAATGCGCCGAGCGTGCTTTCGAACCCAGGGCTCAAGCTTCTCGAATCTGAATTGCCCTTTTTCGTAGAGCCCCGTCATAAACGTGTAGGCTTCCAGATCCTCAAACTCCAACCGGTAACCGTTTACGCGCAGAAAGGCTGCGGTAATCGCAATGGCCGTACGTTTGTTTCCGTCGATGAAGGCCTGGTTCTGCGACAGGCTTTCAAGCAGAGCAGCCGCCTGCTCAACAACATCCTGGTAATACCCATTTTGAGGTCTGGCCAACGCAGCTTCGAGGGCTGCACGGTCTCGCACACCCTCGGCGCCGCCGAACAGCGCGAGCAGGCGGGCGTGGGTGGCCAGCACGTCGTCGAGAGAAGGGTAAAACGTCACTGAGCGAGGCGCCGGAGCAGTTCACGATGATCGCTGATGAATTCATCCAGCGCCACCTGGAAGGTGGTAGCGGGCTGCTGGCTTTGGCGCTCCTTCAAAAACGCGATAAACTCCCTCACCGCGGATTGCTCCGTAGGGGAAAGCTCCGAAACGATTTGTACCAGGTCCTCGGCTTTCATGTCGCACCAGTCATCCAAAGTATATCCCAGGGCTTGTGGGGTCGCAACCCGGCGAAAACAACAGCCGCATCCACAAGCATTGCTTGCCGCGCACGCCCAGCGATGTTAAGTTTACGAAGGGGCTGATTGCGCACAACTCCTCGTTGATCTTCTGCGTGCAAGTAAAGAAAATATGCGTTGGTCCTGGAAAATCGGAGAGGTAGCGGGAATCGGCCTCTACGTTCATGCCACGTTCTGGCTCCTCATCGCCTTTGTCTTTCTATTGAACTGGTCAGGCGGGCAGGGCCTGGCGGCGGCGCTTTCCGGCGCGGCCTTTGTGCTGGTCATCTTTGGCTGCATCACCCTGCACGAACTCGGGCACGCCCTGACGGCCCACCGCTTCGGAGTTCGAACGCGAGACATCACCCTACTGCCCATCGGGGGGCTGGCGCGGCTTGAGCGCATGCCGGATGATCCCGTCCAGGAACTCTGGGTGGCTCTTGCCGGCCCGGCTGTCAACATTGCCATCGCCGCCCTGCTCTGCGGCACGATCCTGTCCTCCGGCGGAACGATTCTCCCCGGCGATTTTTTTTCACTCAACGGGACCTTCCTGGCCAACCTGATGGTTGTGAATCTCTGGCTGGTGGCTTTCAACATGATTCCGGCGTTTCCCATGGACGGAGGCCGCGTGTTGCGCGCCCTGCTGGCCACCCGGATCGACCTGGGACGCGCCACCCAGATCTCTGCGCGCATCGGCCAGGGCATTGCTTTTGCGCTTGGCGCTGGCTGTTTGTTTGGACTGGCCGGCATCTTCAGCCGTGCCGGATTCTTTCGCCTGGACGGAATGTTCTCTGACCCCTTCCTGATCCTCATCGCGGTGTTTGTGTGGACGGGCGCCAAACAGGAAGCGGCGGCATCCCGAATGCACACTTCGGTGGCCGGCATCCCCGTTCAGCATGTGATGCTGCGCGACTTTCACACGCTGCGCCCGGACGACATGCTGGGAGACGCGGTCAACCACGTTCTGGCAGGATGGCGGGAAGATTTCCCGGTGGTTTTCGGCGATCACGTTCTGGGCATGCTCACGCGCGAGGACATGACGAAGAGCCTGGCGGAGAGCGGTCCTGAAACGCGGGTTCGCGACTCCATGCGGCGCGACATTCCTCCCGTCGATCCCCGCCTGAAGCTGGAGCAGGCGCTGGTGATGATTCGCGAATTTAACTGCCGGTCCCTCCCGGTCTCGCACGAGGGGCGGCTGGTGGGTTTGTTCACCCTGGACAACATGGGCACATTCCTTTCCATCCACTCGGCCCTGCGCCAGGCGGACCGCAAAACGCGGGACAAAAGAGAGAAAGAGCCTGAAGGGGAATCCTCCGAAAGAGTCATCTGAAGTGCCCAAACAATTTTTCCACTACCAGAGCCTCGCTGACCTTCGTAACCACGCCGCGGAACTGGGCGTTGATATTCCCCTGGTGGAAGACCACGACGAAATCCGCAGCATCCTTGCGCAGCCGGTTGAAATCCAAAGCCCTGGGGGCAAAACCTGGCGAATTGGAAATTCCTTCGCCATCCATCCCATGGAGGGCTGCGACGGAGATCTCGACGGGAACCCGGGAGAACTCACCTTCCGCCGCTATCAGCGTTTTGGCGCGGGCGGGGCCAAGCTGATCTGGTTTGAAGCCTGCGCGGTGGTTCCGGAAGGCCGCGCCAACCCGCGCCAGCTCTGGATCCATCCCGGCTCCGCGAAGCGGCTGCAGGAACTTCTTGAGACGTGCCGTGAAGCGCACCGGAACGAGTTCGGCGCCTGCGATGACTTTGTGGCGGTTTTGCAGCTCACGCATTCCGGCCGCTACTCTTTCGAAAAGCAGAAAGTTGCTTCCCGGCATCCCGTGCTGGATTTGTACCCGCTGGTGAACCGCGAAGAATTGCCGCCGCGCGAAACTCTGCCCGAACTGGCCACGGACGATGATCTTGTGGCACTTGAAGACCGCTATGTCCAGGCCGCCGCGCTGGCCCGTGAAATTGGCTTCGACGGCGTTGACCTGAAGATGACGCACGGCTATCTGCTTTCGGAACTGATCGGCGCCCACACACGCGAAGGGGTTTACGGCGGGCCTCTGGAAAACCGGGCGCGTTTTGCTCTGAACGTTGCGGAAAAAATCCGGCGGCAGGTGGGTGACGATTTTCTGCTTGCGGTACGGCTGGGCGTTTACGACGGCATCCCTTACGCCGTCGCAAGCAAAGATTCCGCGGGAGTGCCGCGCGCTTATCCAACGCCTTACAACTTCGGCTTCGGCACGGACCCGAACGACCCCTGCCGCATGGACCTCTCGGAGCCGCTCAAGTTTGTCGGCTGGCTGAAGCAGGCCGGCGTCCGGTTGCTGAACGTGTCGCTCGGTATTCCTTACGCCAACCCGCACATCGGCCGCCCCTTTGACAAGCCGAACGAAGGCTATTACGAAACGCCCGAGCATCCTCTGCTGGGCGTGGCGCGGCATTTTGCCGCCACGGCGGAAATCCAGAACGCCTATCCCGACCTGGCGGTGGTAGGCACGGGCTATAGCTGGCTGCGCCACTTCCTGATTCACGCGGCAGCGGCCAACGTAAAGCTGCATCGAACCACGCTGGCAGGATTGGGGCGCGCGGCGCTGGCCTATCCGGAAATACCGCGCGTGGCGTTCGAAAAGGCGGAACTCAATCCGCTCCGCACCTGCAAGACGCTCTCCTACTGCACCTACCTTATGCGCTCCAAGAAGAACGAGCTGGGGCAATTCCCGACCGGCTGCCCGCCTTTTGATAAAGAAGGTTATGGCGAGATCATGAAGCAGGCACGCGCCGCCAACCGCGCCGCCGCTCAGAACAAGCAGTAGCGCGCCTCCGGTTTCAAGGTCTGCGGTTTTTCCCGCTTGCCGCCGGGTTGCGCCGTGGGCAAATCCGAAAACCCGCAGCTCCGGCGGGGCGGGACGATCTGCGCCTCGGGCCCGTCCTGCCTGCTCCGAAAATGCTAAACTTGCCTCGATGGGCGCAGTGATTCGGGCATGGAGAGGTTCGTTATGACTGAAAATGATTTTGCACGACGGCTGGAAAAACTGGAGCGCGACAACAGGAGGCTCAAGCAGATCGCCTTTGCGGGCATCGCCCTGGCCGCGGCTCTCGGAGTCATTTACTCCGTCGCGTGCTCTTCGGAACGCAATCCGGCAGGTATTAAGCCGGACGCGGAGAGGGTGACGGCGCGCGAGTTTGACATGGTGGACAGCGCAGGAAAAGTGCGGGTGAAGATCGCCATGGATTGCCCTCAGGCAGCCAACTGCCGGCCCGAAATCCGGCTGATTGACGCCGTGGCTGATTCCGGCGAGCAGGAAGAGGCTTCGTTACTGGGCGACCGTCTGCAGTTCAGCGTCAGTTCCAAAGGAAACTCGCCCACCATCACCACACAGTTGGGAAGCGGCTCGGGCGGCGGTGGATTGCTGTCACTTGAGGGCAATTACGGGACGTACGTTCGGGTCAACGCCAATTCCCCAAGCGTCGAGATCAAAGATTCCCAGGGCTATGTGATGGATCTGGGGGCTGCGGACCTTACCGCGGTGGTCTCCGGGGAAACGTCCCAGACCACCGCCGATTCGATTGTGATGTTCGGCAATGACAGCAAGCACCACCTCATCTGGCGGGCGCCTTAGCCAGCTTTAAAGTGCGGCCAGCCCAAAGTCGCCGCTATTTGCCCGGGGTTGACAGATTCGTTTCGCCGCTGCGGCCGGGCTCTCCCACCTGGGCGAGCATTTTCTCGATCGCGGCGCCCAGATCGTGAGGAGTGCTGACCCTGTAGATTTTTCCTTTGAGGGATTTTATAAGGAAGCCCAGCGAATCCGGAAACAGGTTGTCCGGTCCGTTCTCGAAATAAAAGAACCCGGGCATTCCTGGATAGGGGAACATCAACATCTCCCGGGGAACTTTTCTTATCCAGCGGAAGGAACGTCCAAGGATGATCACCGCGTCGGGCGGCGGCTGGGCGGTCAGTTGCTGGTTCGCCAGTTTAGTCAGCATGTTTGCCCATTCATTGCGTTTCTGAAGGGTCTGAACCGAAACAATCCCGAGGTTGAGCCCGTCAAACGCCCGCTGGAGCCTGGCAAAGCCTGACGGCTGAAACGAGTCAGACCGATAGATCACCCGCACCTGATCGAGATTGAACGCCACCAGGCGCACGGACCGGCAGGGCACCTGCTGGAGCAGCGTGGAGAGAATCTGCAACAGCATCATCTGATATCCCGCTCCCAATCGTGGCGCCCGGGGATTGTAGGAGCCCGCGCTGAGCAACACGGCCAGCCGCAGCCCGCCCTTGGCCTGCGGCCCGTGCCAGGGTGGAATGCTGAGAGGGGAAACCTGGCGGGCCTCCAGAACTACCGGCACCGCTTTCTGACTGTGGTGCGAGACCTTGATCCACCATGCCCGGCGGAAGATGCGGTTGTGGGAATCTGCCAGCAACACCTCCACGTGATAGCGGCCTTCTCCCACGGAGAATCCCCCGCTGACACGGAAGTAAACTTTCCCCTCGCCACGGCGCATCAGCGACGGATCGAGAGCCGAACCCCGGAAGATGGTGAACATGCCCAGCAAGACCGGAGTCCCTCCCACCGGAGTTACCCGCGCGAGAACCGATACCCGGGTTCTCCGGCCGCCAAACTGGAGTACGGGACATGTGATGCGGTATCCGGCATCGAAGTGGAAGGTAAAGTCGAGATAGGGCCTTTCGTGCTCGATCGTGCAGTTCAAGCGCTCCGTTTGAGAGCTCTGGTCAAATAAACGGCTGGCCGCCGCCTGTTCACGCGGGGGCAAAAGCTCCTGCCCTCTGAGCAGTGCTGCCGATGGCAGGCTTGCGAGCACTGCCATTGCCAGCGCGATGACAAAACAGTTGCCCGGCTTTTGCGCTTGCATACGACAGCTCCGGCGGAACGGCAACTCCGTCCTACTTCTTCCAGGGCGGGGTTTCGGGCAGGAGCTTCTGGAATTCGTCGATCACGCGAGTCTCGTATTCGCCGGCGTAAGTCTTGCCCAGGAAGCGGTCAATCGCTTCATCGTGGAAGCGCTGCCACGATTCCTCCTCGTGGCCCGGGTTGATGGCGTAAAACAGCGCGTGGTTGGCGCGGGCGGCGTTCAGGTCGCCGGGAGCGTCGCCCACCATCAGCACGCAATCCTTTTCGTATTTGCCTTCCGTCGTCAGCTTCAGGTGCTCCTTCTTGCTTCCCATTTCCTGCCCGGCAATCACGGCGGCGTACTTTGCAATGTCATGCTCCTGCCACTCGCGCACCAGGGCCTCGTTGGGCGTGGCAGAAACACAGATGATGTCCGCCTTGCGCTGCAGCTTCTCCGCGCTCTCCCGAAAAAACGGAAAGGGGGGCACGCCTTCCACGACGTCGGCGATGGCGCGGTTGACGGCCAGGCTCCACTCGAACGTCTGTTCCAGCACGGGATCGTGCGTTTTGTCCACTTCGGTTTTCAGCGCGGGATTGCCCAGCGGCGCCCCGGAATCAATCCACGCCTGCAGCGTGGGCACGTCGGGGATCTTCACGCCTCGCCGCATGGGCTCCGGCCACTCGCGCAGAAGCTGGAAGGTCTTGGTCAGCGCCGGGAAACGGTTGGTCCCCCGCCACTTCGAATAGAGGTTCACAAACTCCGCCGCCTCGCGCGCGTACTTGGAGATGGCCTGCAGCTTCCAATACTTGATGATGTTGGGAATAAAACATTCCTTGTGCTTGATCTCCATGGAGTCAAACACGCAGCCGTCAGAATCAATGCCGACAAAGAATTTGTGCTGCGGCTTAAAGGCAAGCAACTGGTCTTTCGGTGAACTCATCGTGTCGTCTTTCTTGTATGAAATTTGCTGAATTGTGAATCTTAGCGCAATCGCAGCGGGGTGGGAAGGGTGAATCGCAGCGGCCGTTTTTCACCGGGGCTCGCAGACATTGCAAAGACCCGGGCAGGCCGCACGAGTTGTTCTTCTGGCTGCATTGTTGGTTATGGGTTAGCATGGTTGCCTTATTCTCCGCCCCAGAAATTCATAGGAGGTTTGTTCTCATGCGCTCAAAACTCTTTCGGGTTGCGGCTCTTATTCTGCTGTGCGCGCCTTTCGCTTTTTCCGCGCCGCCGGCCGCTCCCGCCGCCGAATTACACACACTGATTCAGGATGTTCGCACGGAGATGCTGCCCGAGCAGGCCATGGAGTACATGCGAAGCATCTATTCCACCGACCGCTGGTTCAACTTTGCCAAGTTTCAGGAAACCGCAGACTACCTCAAGCGGCAGATGCAGGCGATGGGGCTCCAGCAGGTGGAGATCGGCACACCTCCGGCTGACGGCGTCACGCGGTACGGATTCTGGACCATGCCGATGGCGTGGGATGTGAAAAAGGCAACGCTGGAAATCGTGGAGCCGAAGGTTCCCGCCAACCTTCGCGTGCTGGGCGACTACCGCAAGGTTCCCACCTCGCTGGGTGAATGGAGCGGGCCGACGCCGCCGGGCGGCATTACGGCCGAGGTGGTGGAAGTAAAAGACTGGCCGGCAGGGAAGATCGCGCAGATGGACCTGCGCGGAAAGCTGGCGCTGACCGATGAGAACCCGGACGGAATCAAGTGGGCGCTGGTAAAGGCGCACGCGCTGGGCGCCATCGACTCGGGGACAGAAAATCCCAGTTTGAGAAACGGCCGCCAGTGGGTGAACGCCTGGGGCGACGACGGATGGGCCTTCATCAAGGGCAGCACGCCGCTCATCTGCTTCTCCATTCCGCCGCGCGAAGGCGACTTTCTCCGCAGGCTGCTGGCGCAATACGGCAAAGTGCGCGTTCATGCCGTAGCGGACACCCGCTACTACAAGGGCGTCTACCCCTACACCACCGGCGTGATCCCCGGCACCGGGCAGGAAGAAGTGCTGGCGCTGGGCCACACGTCTGAACAGGGAGCCGAAGACAACGCCACCGGCGTGGCCGCGCTGATGGAAGCCATGGCAACACTCAACCGGCTGATTGAGTCCGGAAAGCTGCCGCG
>JAJYJL010000284.1 GCA_021789565.1 Acidobacteriota bacterium | reverse complement strand
TCATAAAGAGCAGGGGAATCAGCACGGCGATCAGTGAGACTGTCAGCGACATGATCGTGAAACCGATCTGTTCGCTGCCCATCAGGGCGGCCCGCATCGGGCTCATGCCTTCTTCGATATATCGGGAGATGTTCTCAATCATCACGATTGCGTCGTCTACGACGAAGCCGGTGGAGATCGTGAGCGCCATGAGTGTCAGGTTATTGAGCGAGTAGCCCAGCAGATACATCACGCCAAAGGTTCCGACGATGGACAGCGGCACAGCCACAGATGGAATGATGGTCGCCGCCAGGTTTCGGAGAAAGAGGAAAATGACCATCACGACCAGCGCGATGGTGAGCATTAGTTCAAACTCAACGTCTTTGACGGACGCCCGAATCGTTACGGTTCGATCGGTGAGTACCTTCACTTGCACGCTGGCTGGCAGGCTGGTTTGCAGTTGAGGCAGCAACTTCTTGATGCGATCGACAACGGCAATAATGTTGGCGCCCGGCTGGCGCTGAATATTGACGATGACGGCAGGTTGACGATCCATCCAGGCAGCCTGCTGCGAGTTTTCTGCGGCGTCCACGATGGTGGCTACATCCGAGGCGCGGACGGCGGCTCCGTTGCGGTAAGCGACAATCACGGGCCTGTAATCGGCGCTGGAAAGCAGCTGGTCATTGGCGCCGATGGTGTAAGACTGGCGTGCGCCGTTGAGGGTGCCCTTGGCCTGGTCAACGTTGCTGGCGGCCAGGGCTGTCCGGAGATCTTCCAGGCTCAGGTTGTAGGCGGCAAGCTGGGCTGGATTGGCCTGGATGCGCACGGAGGGCTTTTGCCCGCCGGCAATCGAGACGAGGCCTACGCCCAGCACCTGCGAGATCTTTTGGGCGAGGTTGGTATCTGCCGCATCTTCGATCTTGTCGAGAGGCAAGCTATTCGAGGTGAGGGCCAGCGTCATGATGGGCGCGTCGGCGGGGTTCACCTTACTGTAGATCGGTGGGTTCGGCAGGTCAGTGGGCAAGAAGGAGTTGGCCGCATTGATGGCAGCCTGCACTTCCTGCTCTGCGACATCGATGTTTTCTTCCAGATTGAATTCGAGAGTGATGACAGAGCCGCCGCCTGAGCTCACTGAAGTCATCTGCTTGAGGCCCGGCATCTGGCCGAACTGGCGCTCCAGCGGAGCGGTGACGGCAGAGGCCATCACGTCTGGGCCTGCACCGGGATAGAAGGTCAGTACCTGAATGATGGGGTAATCCACCTCAGGCAGGGCGGAGACGGGCAACTGCTGAAAGCCGACCGCCCCGGCAAGCAGAATCGCCACCATGAGAAGCGAGGTGGCGACAGGACGCAGAATGAATGGGCGAGAAGGGCTCACTCTTTTGTCCTCGATGCGTTCGGTGCGCCGTTAGCAGGCATGGCAGTTGGGTTCTCGCTCGCTGAATTCTGCTGCGCAGGGTTGGCTGTGCGATCCGAGTGCGATGTGCTCACCGTGACAACCTGCCCAGGGCGGAGCCGCTCCGCGCCATCCACCACGACGTTGGTCCCTTGTTCCGGACCGCTTTCCAGAATGGTCAGCTGTCCTTCCGTCAGGCCCACTTTAACTGGTTGAATTCGAGCGGTAGACTTGCCCGAGGCGTCCGTATCGATGACCCACACAAAGGTGCCCTGCACGCCCGACTGAATCGCGGCCGTCGGCACGACGATTGCGTTGGGTCGATCTTCCAGGACCAGATGAATATTCACGAACTGGTTGGGGAAGAGCGATTCGTCCGGGTTATCAAAAACAGCCTTGAGGCGATCCGTGCCGGTTGTCGTGTCAATCTGATTGTCGGCCGCCAGAAGCCGCCCGGAGGCAATCTTGTGCGTGTCGCTTCGGTCGTAAGCGTCCACCGGCATTTGAGGATTCGCCCGCAGCTTTTGCAGAACCTGAGGCAACTGGTTCTCCGGCAGGGTAAAGTACACGGCGATCGGCCGAAGCTGATTGATAATGACCAGGTTGGTCGTATTGGCCGCGATGATATTTCCGGGATCGACGAGGCGCAATCCGATTTTGCCGTTAATGGGCGACTGGATATAGCACCAGTTGAGCTGGAGTTGGGCATTGTCCACCGCGGCCTTGTCCGCAGCGATGGCGCCCTCATACTGCCCCATCGCAGCTTCGTCGGCATCCAGCGTTTCCTTGGAGACCACTCCGGCCTGATAGAGCGCCGTATAGCGCTTGTACTCCGATTGCGCATTCTTGAGCAGGGCCTGGTCATGGGCCAGGTTTCCCTTGGCCTGATCGAGGGCGGCCTTGTAGGGGCTGGGGTCAATCTCCATGATGGTTTGCCCCTGCTGGACTTCCTGCCCTTCCGTAAACTTGACGGGAAGCAGTTCCCCACCAACGCGCGCCTTCACCGTGACGCTCATATAAGGAGTCACGGTGCCCAGGCCTGAAAGATAGACAGGCATCGGCTTCTGTTCGACGGGAATCACCTGAACGGGTGCGGGCCGGTTCATCAGGGCTGCAATCTGGCTGGCGCTTTTGGCCGCAGCCTGTAACTGGTTCTGATGGATGCGCCACACGATGACTCCAAGTACCGCCAGCAACAGTACATAGACCACGATGCGAGCGCCGGACTTCTTGTGGCCGTGCTCTGGTCCGGCGGAATTGGATGCGGGCAAACGAGACTCTGTAGTATCGAGCATGGGCATGGTGTGGATTCCGTCTTGTTTTGGTGGTGAGCCAGCGGCGACCTTGAGACCCGCATTTCGGAAGGCTCTGACAGCGCGCCGTACTAGTGGGACGTTCAAACGCTGCTAAAAGTTTAACCCCTCAGCAGGTAGACCGGCCGGGACTCCCTTGCGCCATCAGATATTTCACTGAAGAGAGATCAAAACCCCCTTTATAATCCGTGGGAACGCCGTTTTCCGATTGCTGAGAGGCATCTTGCTGTTAGACGGTGCCAAGCTGGGCGGATGCCAGGCATCGAATTCAAAGTCGTTGTTTCGCGATCTTGCGAGGAATCATTGTCCGAAAGCGTTGCCGCTGGTCTGTCCTCCCAATCCGCCATCCCCCTTTGCGTGGACCTGGATGGCACGCTCGTGAAGTCTGACACCCTGTTTGACTCCCTCTGTCAATACGCCCGGCGCGGTCCGCGTGCCTTTTGGGATGTTCTTCGCTGGGCCGCTCATGGACGTGCGGCGCTGAAGACCCATGTCGCCAATCAGGCTCCGCTGCATCCTGCCCATCTTCCCTATAACACCCCGCTTCTTCATTTCCTGGAGCAGGAGCGCAAAAATGGCCGCGCAATCTATCTCACGACGGGCGCGGAGCAGACCCTGGCTGAGCGGGTCGCTGCGCATCTGGGCCTGTTCAAAGGAGTACTTGCGACGAACGGGGATACAAATCTGACCGCCAGCAGAAAACTTCAGCGCGTTCAGCAAGATTTTGCCGCATTTGACTACGTAGGGAACTCTCGTGCTGATCTGGTGCTGCTTACCCATGCGCAAAATGCCATGGTCGCCAATCCGACGCTGGGGTTGCGCATAGGGTTGTGGATGCGCAGCATCCGCATCGCCTCTGTCTTTCAGGACCGCCGCCCCCCGTGGCAGGCCCTGCTGAAGGCCTTTCGGGTTCACCAATGGGCGAAAAACGTCTTACTGGCCATGCCGTTCCTGATGACCCACAACTTCACTGGGCGGGGCCTGATTGCATTAGTGGCGGCCTTCTTCAGCTTCAGCTTTATCGCCTCCGCCAATTACCTCGTCAATGACATGCTGGACATCGAAAGTGACCGCCAGCACCGTTCCAAGAGGTTGCGTCCGTTTGCGGCAGGGGATCTTTCGGTCCTCCACGGACTGGGGGCAGCGGTCGTCCTCGTCGTCGCCGCTCTGGCATTGCTTCCTTTTTTACCCCTGCTCTTTGCGCTCTGGCTCGGGCTCTACGTCTGCCTTACGGCAGCCTACTCATTTTCTTTGAAGAAGGTGGCAGTGGTGGATGTGCTTCTGCTGTCATCGCTTTACACACTGCGACTGCTGGCTGGCGGCGCGGCGACGGGAACGGTAATCTCTCCCTGGCTGGGTGGGTTGTCGACTTTTCTTTTTCTTTCGCTGGCCATGGTGAAGAGATTCAGCGAGCTTGAAAATTTGCGCGAGCAGGGTGCTACCGAGGCACACGGCAGAGGGTATCTGGTGGACGATATTGAGCAGATTCGCAGCTTTGGGACCGCAAGCGCATACGCGGCGGTGCTGGTCTTCATGCTGTATATCGCGCGGCCGGATGTCACTGTTCTGTATCGCCACCCGGCCCGGCTCTGGCTCATTGTGCCCCTGATGTTGTACTGGCTGCAGCGTGTCTGGCTGCTGGCTGCTCGGGGAGAGCTCGATGAGGATCCGGTGGTTTTCGCAATGAAAGATCCGCCCAGCCTGCTCATTGGCGCCGCAGTTGTGGCGATGTCGATCCTGGCAGCTTATTGATGGGCTTTCTGCTTCTGCGCCCCGCATCGTGAGTTTGAGCGCGCTCCAATTGCCGCATAATGGAATAGAAACTCTGGAAAATGCGACGTGAAGAAGCGTGGCGGCGTCTCAAGTGCTAGAACCCGGTATGGAGCGGTTCTGACCCTGACGCGCAACCACTGTCTCTTCGACTACCATTAGAGTTTCAGCATTCAGTTGGAGTGGTTAACAGAATCGCGACGACTCCCAACCCAGGTGGCCGAGCCACTCCGCATGCGCAGTTCGCTGTCGAGGGTGGCAGGTCGTTGGAAACGAACAGGACGGGAGAGTGAATGTAGCCCGATCGGCCGCATTCAACGACCCAGAAACCCGTTGAGGCGGAGCTTTTCCACCCCACGGCATTGCTGGCCGCGGTAATCGATTGCAGGCCGGCAGGAAGCCGGGATGGTGAGCTAACCGGCTCGGGAGCGAGTACCGGCCCTATGTGGATTGTCCGGCTTGCGTTGCGGCGGCCTTATACGTTCGTCGTCTTCGCTCTGCTTATCATGATCCTCGGCGTTTACAGCATCCTCACGATGCCGACGGATATTTTTCCGAATATCGATATTCCGGTCATCTCGGTGGTGTGGAATTTTACCGGCCTCTCTGCGAGTGAGATGTCCACGCGCATTGTGTATAACAGCGAGCGCGGCATGACCACCACGGTCAATGACATCGAGCACATCGAGTCGCAGTCCCTGAACGGCGTGGCGGTGATCAAGATCTTTTTTCAGCCGCACGTCAACATCGCATCTGCGGTGGCGCAGGTTGACTCCATCAATCAGACGATGCTGCGGGCATTGCCTCCGGGAACGAATCCGCCTTTCATGATTCAGTACAACGCGGCCAGTGTCCCGGTGCTTCAGCTCGGACTGAGCGGGCAGGGGCTGAATGAGCAGCAACTCAACGACCTGGCCACCAACGCCATTCGCACCCAGCTGGCCACAGTGGAGGGCGCACAGACACCCTACCCCTATGGCGGCAAGCAGCGCCAGATCATGGTGGATCTGGACCTGGAAAAGCTTCAGGCCAAAGGTCTCTCTCCGGCCGATGTCGTGAACGCTGTCTCCGCGCAGAATCTCATCGTTCCTTCCGGCACCATTAAGATCGACAAATTTGAATACGCCGTTGAAACAAATTCCGCACCCACTCTCATCGAGCAGTTGAACAATCTCCCGATTCGTGCCGTGAATGGGACCGTGATCTACATCCGCGACGTGGCTCACGTGCGCGATGGAAATCCCCCGCAGACAAACATTGTGAGGGTGGACGGACGCCGCGCCATCCTGATGAGTATCCTCAAGACCGGTTCTGCCTCGACGCTCGACATCATCGCAGGCGTTCGCAGCAAGCTTGAGCGCGTCAAGGGGCAGCTTCCCCCGCAGTTGCGGATTCATGCGTTCTCTGACCAGTCCATCTTCGTGCGCAGCGCCATCAACGGAGTGGTACGCGAAGCGATCGTCGCAGCTTGCCTGACGGCAATCATGATTCTGGTCTTCCTGGGAAGCTGGCGCTCCACTATCATCATCGCGGTTTCGATTCCGCTGTCCATTCTCTGCTCGCTCATCATCCTTGCGATGCTGCACGAGACGATCAACATCATGACGCTCGGCGGTATGGCCCTGGCCGTCGGCATCCTGGTGGACGACGCAACTGTGGCCATCGAGAACATCAATCGCAATCTGGAAGCTGGAAAGGAACTTGAGCAATCCATTCTCGACGGCTCTGCGCAGATTGCGATTCCAGCGCTCGTTTCCACGCTGTCAATCTGCATCGTTTTTGTGCCGATGTTCTTTTTAAGCGGTGTGGCGCGCTATCTATTCGTGCCCATGGCGGAGGCCGTGGTTTTCGCCATGCTTGCCAGCTATTTCCTGTCGCGTACGCTGGTCCCCACCATGGCGAAGTACATGCTGCATGAGCACGACGACGTCGAGCTGGCGCGCAAGCGTGTCAGCCGCAATCCTTTCGTGCGATTTCAGATCCTATTCGAGTCCGGATTTGAGAAGTTTCGCCGCTTCTATCTGGGCCTGCTGACGCTTTGCGTCGATCACGCACGCATCTTTCTGACGGTCTTCTTCGTCTTTGCGGTCCTGTCCGTTGGAGTTCTGGGACCGTGGCTGGGCCAGGACTTCTTCCCTTCAGTCGATTCCGGCCAGATCAAACTGCACGTGCGCGCACATACCGGCATGCGCATTGAGGAGACTGCGGCACTCTGCGACCACGTTGATGCCACCATTCGCCAACTCATCCCCGCGAATGAAGTTGCGACCATCGTGGACAATGTGGGTCTACCCTACTCTGGATTGAATCTTTCGTACTCAAACTCCGCCCCGGTGGGTACTGCCGACGCGGATATTCAGGTTCAGCTCAACAAGGATCACCATCCCACCCGGCAATATATTGATCAGCTGCGCAAAATCCTGGCGCAGCAGTATCCCGGGGTCACTTTCTACGAGCTTCCTGTGGACATCGTCTCGCAAATCCTTAACTTTGGACTCGCGGCGCCGATCGACCTTCAGATTGTTGGACCCAACCTGTATGGGAATCGGGCTCTTGCCGAACGAGTGCTGAATGAAATGCGCTACGTACCGGGCGTAGCTGATGCGCGTATTCAACAACCGTTTGACCAGCCCAATTTCACCGTGAATGTAGATCGCACGCGCGCCCAGGATATTGGTCTTTCGCAGGCGAATGTCATCCAGAGCCTTCTTGTCACTTTGAGCGGCAGCTTTCAGACCGCGCCAACCTTTTATCTCGATCCCAACAACGGCGTGAGCTACAACATCACGGTAATGGCGCCGCAGTACAGCATGGACTCGCTGGCAGCACTCAACAACATGCCCATTACTGTGCCGAATGCCGCGATTGAGATGAGCCAGACAGCGGGCACGGGGGCACCGGGCGCTGCTCCGAATTCACCGGATGCTTTGAAAGCCTCTCCGTCCATGGCCCCGGCGACCCATGCGCCGGGCCAGGGCTCCCCGGTGCAGGTTCTGGGGAATGTGGCAAGCATCGACCCGGGCACGGAGTTGGGCACGGTGAGCCATTACGACATCCAGCCCGTGCTCGATCTCTACGCCAATGTGAATGGTACGGATCTGGGCGCCGTGACGCGTGCGATGGAAAAGATTATGGCCGGGCATGAAAAGGATCTGCCCCGCGGATCGCACTTCACCCTGCGTGGCGAAAGCGAGACGATGAACCGGTCGTATATCGGATTGCTCGGCGGACTTGTCTTTTCGATCCTGCTGGTCTACCTGTTGATCGTCGTCAACTTTCAATCCTGGCTGGATCCGTTCCTCATCATCTCAGCTTTGCCGGCGGCCCTTGCCGGTATCGTCTGGTTCCTGTTCCTCACCGGGACGCGGCTTAGTGTTCCGGCACTGACGGGTGCCATCATGTGCATGGGTGTGGCCACCGCCAACTCGATTCTGGTGGTGAGCTTTGCGCGCGAGCAGTTGGATGCGCTGGTGGGAGACGCAAGGCAGGCGGCATTGAATGCCGGCTTCGTCCGGCTTCGCCCGGTCCTGATGACGGCACTGGCAATGATTATCGGCATGGTGCCCATGGCGCTGGGGTTGGGCGATGGCGGCGAACAGAATGCACCCCTGGGCCGCGCAGTCATTGGCGGATTGCTGCTGGCCACGTTGGCCACGCTCTTTTTCGTCCCGGCATTCTTTTCCCTTGTTCATGGATGGCTGGTGCGCCGCGGCAAGACGCAATACAAGGCCCATGAGACTGCAGCGTTTGACGAATTTGACTAGGTTTTCAACG
>JAJYJL010000283.1 GCA_021789565.1 Acidobacteriota bacterium | reverse complement strand
CGCGCAGTTGGTAATCGAGCCAGATTGAAGAGCCCTTTCATAACAGTTTGTTTTCGCACCGTCGTCTTCCT
Organism: Acidobacteriota bacterium; assembly: GCA_021789565.1. The sequence continues at coordinate 8,165 of JAJYJL010000283.1, read as the reverse complement.
CGCGCTGATACTGCTGCTCGTGCCAAGCGCGCGTGCCGCTGGAGTCCGTCTTCCGCATCTTGACATCCAGACAATCGAATTATCCAACGGGCTTCGTGCTGTGATGGTGAATCGCGGCGACGCGCCGGTGATCACGATTGAAGTCTGGTACCACGTGGGGTCGCGCAACGAACGACCCGGAAAGACGGGTTTTGCTCACTTGCTCGAACATCTGATGTTCGACGGTACGACCACCATTGGCAGACATTTCTCCGATTACATCGTGCGCGTCGGCGGAATCGATAACGCTTACACCACTACCGACGCCACTGTTTACTGGGAGACGATGCCGACTTCAAACATGGCGGTGGCTCTGTGGCTTGAAGCTGACCGGATGCGCAACCTGGACATCAACCAGGCGACTCTCAACAACGAAAGGCAAGTCGTTGAAGATGAACGGCGGCGGCGGTATGAGAACCCGCCTTATGGCAACGTTATTCCGACTCTTTACGCAGACGCCTTTACCGTTAGTCCCTACCACAATCTTCCGATCGGCAGCCCCGACGATGTAAACCGCTCGACGGTAGAAGAGATCCGGGACTTCTACAACACTTACTATGTGCCCAATAACGCGACCATCGTCATTACCGGCAAGTTTTCTTTGGACGACGCCAGACAGGACATCAAGAAGTATTTTGGGCTGCTGCCTGCCGGAACGCGCCCGATTTCGGCCACTATTCCCGCCGAGCCACCGCAGACGTCCCAGCGCGTTGTCACCATGACCTGCGATGTGGCTTTGCCGGCGTTCGTCGAGGCTTTCCACATTCCTCCTGACGGCACGCCTGTTTCCTATCCGCTGCGTCTGGCTTCAAGGATCCTCTCGGCCGGCGACAGTGGATGGATCTATCATGAACTGGTGTATGAAAAGCAGCTTGCACTGGAAGCGCAGAGCTCTGCGCACTTCAGCGAAGATCCCAACCTCTTCTTCGTTTTTGCCGTCATGAATAACGGCCACACACCAGCCGAGGGCGAAGCCGCCGTTGCTGCAATCCTTAAGCGCCTGCAGGACAGGCCGCTTTCTGCAAAAGAACTCGAAAAGGCCAAGGACCAGGTCCTGTTCGATCTTGCCTCAGACCGAGAAAGCTCAAAGGATCTTGCCGAGCAATTGGGCTATGACTCTGTCGTCCTCAATGATCCGCAGCTGACGAATACCGAGCCGGCCCGTTTCCTGGCCGTAACAGCCGAAGAGGTGCAGGCTGCCGCGAAACAATATTTTGTGCCACAGAACATGACGCTTCTGAAAGTCCATGCAGAACAGCCTGGACAGGCTACCGCAAATTTGCAGGCGGGGGCACCTTGAGACCGAAAAATCAATCCGGCCTTAGAATTCTGCTCTGGTGCATTGCCGCGCTCTTTATTTGCCTCGCGCAAGCTTTACTCTTTGCGCGCGAATATCCGCCCGCGGTCCCGCCGCCTGATGCCATAACTTTCCACATGCCTGCGGTCCATCAATTCCCAAACGGTCTTCGCGTTGTTCTGGTTGAACGGCACGACGTTCCCATTGTCAGGCTCTACGCCATTGTCCAGGCCGGTGCCGAGGCAGATCCGCCAGGACTTCCCGGAACAGCAGGCATGGTGGCAGGGCTTCTTCCGGAAGGAACCAGCCACAGAAGCGCCTATCAAATTGCTGAGGCGATTGACCAGGCCGGAGGGTCGATTGACACGGGTGCCGGATGGGACCAGTCATACGCCAACGTCAGCGTGCTTTCGAACCACACGGAACTCGCGTTTGAGCTGTTGGCCGATTTGCTGATCCATCCCGCCTTTGCGCCGGAGGAGATCGAGCGCATTCGCAAGCAGACGCTTTCTGCCCTGGATGTTGTTGATCAGGACCCCGGTTATGTGGCCGATCAGGTTCTCCGCCGGGTGCTGTTTGCCGGAACTGACTACGCGCACTCCGAAGACGGCACGCGTAACTCGATTGAGCACGTCACCCGCAAAGAGCTGACTGATTTTCACGCCAAGTATTACGTTCCCTCGCGCACCATCCTTGCCGTAGTGGGCGACACCACCGAAGCCCGATGCCTGAGCCTTGCAACACGTTTTCTGGGAGGATGGAAGAACGAGTCCGCCGCACTGCTCCCGCACCGGGCCGAACCGCACGCTGTACACCAGCGGCAGGTGATTGTGGTCAACAAGCCGGATGCCGTGCAGACGGAAATCCGCGTTGCCAACCTTGGCGTCGCGCGCTCCAGTCCCGATTATCTCGCGCTGATGATTGCCAACCAGGTGCTGGGCGGGCCGGCCGCCAACAGACTTTTTGACGTCTTGCGGACGGAACACGGCCTGGTTTATGGCGCATCAAGTGACCTCGATTGTTACTCCTCGCTGGGCGCGTGGGTGGCGAAAACCTCGACGCGTTCTGCTGAAACTATTCAGGCAACCCAGATGGTCCTGGGGCAAATTGCGCGGATTCGGAACCAGCCCGTGCAGCAGTGGGAGATCCAAAACGCCCGCGATTATCTGGTGGGGCATGAGGCATTGCAATTTGAGTCTGCCAGCCAGGTCGCCAACCAGGTTCTCGAGATGATGCTTTATCAACTTCCGGATGACTATTGGAACAAGTACCCGCTGGAAGTCCGTTCGCTGAGCGCCAATGACGTGCTCACGGCGACGAAGAAGTATCTCAATCCCAATGACGATGTCATTGTTCTGGTCGGCAATGTTGCCGCCTTCCAGGACGGACTCAAAAAACTCGGTGCCGTGCGCGTGATCCCCATCGCCGATGTCAGCCGAGCATTACTGGGACTGGAAAAGGGAACTGCCGACCGTCCTGCTTCTGGGAACTAGCCGGATGAAACATGCCTTCTTCGCCATCGCCGGACTTACGCTGGCTGCAGCCATGGCCGAAGCCATTCTCCTCGTGCGGCTTGATCTTGACCCGTGGCGACTGGCGGCACTGTTTGAATCTTTGGCTCTGCTGCTCGGCGTGTTTGTAGCCTTCACCTATACGGATTTTATCAGTCAGCTCAGGAAGTGGGCACATGATTCACTGTTGCTTGCCGTTCTGATGCCATTCGCGCTTCTGGTTCCCTACCTGATCCTGGCGCACTGGACCGGCACGTTTTCATATCTGGCGCTTGCAAAGCTCAGCGTCTACATTGCGGCACCCACGTTCTTGCTCCTTCCTAATCGCATTTACTATGCTGAAAGCGCCAGTTGGCGGGATTTCGCGGCCATGCTCAGCCTGGCGCTGCCCGTCAGCACCGGATGGCTGAGCGGCATCTGGATCTGGCCGGAAGACATTTACATTTTTCGCCCTATCTTTTGCGTTTGCGTAGGCGCCTATGCCTTTCTCGTCGTCCGGAACCTGAAAGACGCCGGGTACAAACTGCTCCTTAAGAAGGGGGATCTGACCGAAGGCAGCATCAATTTCGTCGCTTTCATCATTCTGGCCATACCGCTTGGCCTGGCACTCCGTTTTATTCACCCGCACGCCCACAACGTCAGCGTGTTGACTTTCCTGGCGGACTTTATGGCCGTCTATCTGACCGTGGCGATTCCGGAAGAATTCCTTTTCCGGGGAATTCTGCAGAACCTGCTGGTGAAAAGCTTCAAGCCGCCCCACCACGGACGGAACGGACTGCTCGTGGCCTCGGTTATCTTCGGGCTTTCACACCTTCACCACCCGCCCTTGCCCAACTGGCGTTATGCCATCCTCGCAACGCTTGCGGGCATTTTTTATGGCAACGCCTGGCGTGTGCAGAAAAGGACGTCCGCCTCGGCCTTCACTCACGCCATCGTCGACACCGTGTGGCATTTCTGGTTTTGAGATGCAATATTGGTCTGCCAGAATTTACTTCGCAGTTGCGCGAGCGGCTTGCTGGCACGGCGGAGCGAAAACGCATGTCTGCCGGTTTGCGTAGGTCACCGGGCGATTTCATTTTGCTTTTGTAGTATCCTATGCCAACGGGGAAATTGCTGTTTCCCTCTGCACAACAAGGAGGTTCGATGAGACGTTTTGCGATCATCCCGGTTCTGTGCATCCTGGCTTTCTGCGTTGCGTTGAAAGCCGAGGATAAGGCAAAAACCAGCCCGCTGGTCGGCACGTGGAATTGCACTGCGCACGGTGGCGAAAACGGCGATGTGGCGTTTACTCTCACCTTCGTGCAATCCGAAGACGGATTGACGGGATCCGTATCCGCCCCGCAGGGCGATGCTGACCTTACCTCTGTAAACTTCAAAGGCAACCAACTGAAAATTGAGATCAAAACGGATGAGAATGATTACTCGCTGACCGCAACCTACGCCGACGGCAAGTTGAACGCCGGCGAATGGTTCCGCGACGGTGAGAAACAGGGAACCTGGGAAGGTAAGAAATAGCCGACATGGTCCGTCGTTCACAGCATTCCAATCCACCTGCTGAAGGCTGCGCGGCCTGCCCCGGAAGCGGCCTTCGGCACAATCAAGCATCTTGGCAAAACAGGAGGGTATGACTCCCTTATGCCGGATTCTCGCAAGCGGATTTTTGACGCTGTTGTTGTAGGTTCGGGAGCATCGGGTGGCTGGGCCTGCAAGCGCCTGGCGGAAGCCGGGCTGAAGGTGGCTCTCCTCGACGCAGGCCCTCCGCAGGAAGACAAAAACTTTACCGAGCACGTAGCGCCATTCCAGCTCAAATACCGTAACCTGGCCCCGGAAGTCATCCGCAGGACCCGGCCCATCCAGGGCCAATTTTACGATTGCACTGAATACAACTACACGTGGTATGCAAACGATCTGGAGGAGCCCTTCACCACGTATCCCGGCAAGCCGTTCACCTGGGGCGGCCGGTTGCGGATCGGCGGCGGCCGCACGAACGTATGGGGACGTTTGTCCCTCAGATACAGTGACCTGGACTTCAAGGCGGCCTCCTTCGATGGCTATGGGCTGAACTGGCCGATCAGTTACAAAGACATTGCCCCGTATTACGACCTTGTCGAGCGTTACGTCGGCATCGCCGGGCAGGCGGAAGGGAACACGATTATACCGGACGGGGTTTTCCAGTCCGCCATGCCCATGACCTGCGCAGAGGTCCGTTTCCGAGACCGCGTGAAGGCAAGACTGGGCCGGACGATTACGCCCGGGCGCAACGCGAACCTGACCCAACCGCTCAACGGACGGCCCGCGTGCCATTACTGCGGCCCCTGCGAGCACGGTTGTATAACCCATTCGTATTTCAACTCCTCATTCACAACCGTTTCGGATGCGCTCAAGACCGGCAATTGCACTTACATCCCGAACGCCATGGCGTATCAGGTTCTGATGGATTCTGACCGTAACCGAGCCACAGGAATCCTTTACATTGACCGCAATACGCGCCAGCCCAAAGAAGCCCACGGCCGCACTGTCATCCTTTGCGCTCAGACTTACGAGTCCCTGAGGATCCTCCTGAATTCGGCCAACCGCCAATACCCAAACGGCCTTGCAAACTCCAGCGGCATCCTGGGCCACTATCTCATAGATCATGTTGCCGGTGGCGGCGCCAGCGGAGAGTTTCCAGACATGCCGGGAACTCCCAACCTCAACGGGCCCAACCGTCCGTGCGGGATTTACGTCCCGAGGTTCCGCAACATCCCGAACGTTCCTAGATCGAAGACCTTCCTTCGGGGATACGGCTACGAAGGAGGGGGCGGTGTCGGATTTAACCGGCAGGCGCCGGGCTTCGGTGAGAGCTACAAGCGCCAAGTCCACCAGGGCGTGACCTCCGTCGAGATCGAAGTCTTTGGAGAGGTCCTGGGCCGATGGGACAACTTTGCCGATATCGACCCGAACGCAACGGACGTTTATGGCATCCCGGTCCTGCGCTTCCATGTGACCCACGGCGAGAACGAATCGGCCATGCTGCGGGATGCGGTTGACTCAGCAGCCGAAATGATGGAAGCGGCGGGCGCCAAAAACATCAACCCCAGGATCGAACATCTGCTGCCTGGGTGCGTCCGCCATGAAGTTGGAACGGCGAGAATGGGGACCGACCCAAATACATCCGTGCTGACTCCGTTCCAGCAAACCCACGATATCAAGAACCTGTTTGTCACAGACGCTTCCGGATTTCCATCCAATCCATGCCAGAACCCGACGTTGACCATCATGGCGCTGTGCGTGCGGTCGTGCGACTACCTGATGGGTGAATTGAAGCGAGGAAACATCTAGAACGGGCATACGGGTGCGGCTTGTTTCGCCCGACCAATGAGTTAACATAACATACCTTATCAGACCCAGTAAATGTGCGAATATCGGCCCTTTTGGAGCTTTTCTTCAACAATTGCTGGCTCCTGCCCTGACCCCGGCTGCCCCCTCAATATCTTGTCTCCAGCGTATTTGGTAACACTTCGGAGGGCTCCAATTGAGAATTTTTAATTGACCTGGTATCTGCATGTTCCGCTGGAAATTTAAACTGCTTCCTGCATTTTGTGGGTGACGGGCGCTCTGCCGGAAAGATCAAGCCACGTTGTTTCCAATGGCCTGCGGGTTCATTCGCCGCTTTCCCGTCTCTCGGGTGCCGAGGCAACCACCAGCCCTGACGGGCGAAGCTGGTAGGCGTTGCAGGTGAACTTCCTGCTTCTGAGCTGCCGGCAGGCATTGAGCGCGGCTGATTCGTTCAGGTCGGAAAACCCTGCAAGGAATCTCCCGCTTCTTAGTCTGACGACGAAGGGCCGGGCGTCTTGCAGGGCTTCAGTGGCAGTCACGCTGGCGCTCCTGAGGACCCTCCTGGCATGGAAGGCTGAGCGAAGCGGGCCGCCGACCTGAATGATCCAACCCGGGTCAAGACGGGAGGCCTCGGCCTGCTCAGTGTCCTGCTGCGGTAGTTCTTTGTATCTGGTGATGGGCCGTCGGGACTTCTTCTCATCCTGGGTAGCAGTCAATGGCCGTGCATAGGTCCGGGAGAATCCATGATTCAGTATGGCCATCATGAGGCGGTCGCGTGAGAAGGCTGTTCGGCCTCCCATCACGACCCCGAGGAGCCGCCGGCCATTCCTGACGGCGGAGGTCACGATGTTGAAGCCGGAGGCCACCGTGTAGCCGGTTTTCATGCCGTCCACACCGGGATAGCGGTCCAGCAGCCGATCGTGCCCGTAGACCGTATCGCCGCGAAAGTCGAAGCTCTGTGCGCTAAAGAAATGGTAGTACTGCGGGAAATCCTCCAGAATGGCCATCCCGAGCCTGGACATGTCGCGGGCCGTGGTCATCTGATAGGGGTTCGGCAACCCGGAGGCGTTGCGGAAGGAGGTCCTCGTCAGGCCCAATTCATGGGCCGTTTGGTTCATCAACTCGGCAAATTTCCACTCGCTCCCGCCGATGGCTTCCGCCAGCACGACGGCCGCATCATTGGCGGACCTGGTGGTAATGGCCAGGATGGCCGACTTGACGGAAATCTTTTCGCCGGGCTCCAGATAGAGCTTGGTGGGCGACTGTTCAGAAGCGTGATCGGAAACCGGCAGTTCCTGCCACAACGTGAGTTTGCCGGCGCTGAGCTGGTGGAAGGTAATGTACAGCGTCATCAGCTTGGTCAGTGACGCCGGATAGCAGCGGCTGTCGGGATTGCGCGCTTCCAGGATTTTTCCGGTCTGAACATCCACCAGAATGGAAGATTGCACGCGGGCGCTGGCGGAAGGCGCCGTTGCGGCAATCGCGAGCGCTGCCAGGGCCAGCCAAGTGGCCGTCCATCGCTTGTGCTGCCTGTGGTGTAGTGATGAACTACCGGCGACCCAACCCTTCCACAATCTCATCAAGCTCCCTATGCTCATGAACACTGTTCGAGATCAATCGGCGCTAAACACCTTCTCTAAAGGACCGCTTCACGCCGCGCCGGCGTGAAGGCCGGCCGTTAAAATCTGCTTTCATCCTCGCGCGTCGTGGAATTCCACGCGACTTGCTAAACAACTGATTTGCGCACACTTGTGGATTGGGATTGGCTCTCGGACCGAGAGCGACTGAAGCTGCTTTTCCCTCCCCACTCTACCGTCATACCGCGGAACTTCCGGCTTCCCTCCACAACTTTACTTCTGGTTGCCGCCAACATCCTGCAATCAGACCAGCACATTGTACCAAATAGTCAAGAGTCCACCAAGCAGGAAATTCAAGCCCCTTACCAGCCTCCTAGCTTACGGGCCGGGACGGTGGGCGACAGGTGCACGGTTCGCGCGATC
>JAJYJL010000282.1 GCA_021789565.1 Acidobacteriota bacterium | reverse complement strand
AGACACAGAGCGACGTTGTCGCCACGGTGAGATTAAAATTCCGTGGAAGGTTCCGCGCCACCTCAAGTGCGGTCGTCCCGGCTTCAATGAGTACCGTTTGTCCGGGCTCGACCAAGCGCGCAGCCGCTTTGCCGATTGCCGCCTTCTCACTGGTCACCTCATAATGGGGAAATGCCTGTTGGAGGAAGCGAAGCTTTCCGGTTGGTATGCCTCCACCGTGAGTACGCGCAATAAAGCCGTTCTCTTGAAGTAGTTTCAAATCGCGGCGAATCGTCATTTCTGACACGCCGAATCGCTCGGCCAAGGGTCGCACATCCAGCCGCCCCTCCTCTCCGAGGATTTCGATCAGTTTGGTTTGGCGGCTATTCATCGAGAACCAGTTATCTGCCGCATTCCGGTGTGCGGCGCGTCCGATTCGCACAACGACGATAGCACGTTTTTTGCTCAGTGGCCACGGAAAAATTTCTTATCTGCTGTTACCACGTGAGATTCCGGTAGAGGTGGCACATGACCTGTCCGCTGAGGGCAGTCTGGGGCTAAGCACCAGCCGGGATGGAGGGATAATGCCATACCGGGAAGCCGCTGACGAGGGGGCGGACTTAGTCAGAGGGGTGAATTATGATCGTCTTGAGAGACCCTACATGGGAATCTGCGTCCCATCTCACAAAAGTTTACAAAAATCTTCTTGACAAGCGTCTATGAGCGTGGTATTCAAACACACCTGTATGAATATCGCACATAGTCGAACACGAGCGCCGTCGGCGACCACACTTCTTGTCGGTCCTAATGTAACAACCCAACAGCCTCATCCTCTCGCCGCTCACGGTGTAGAGCGCGTGGAGCAGCAGGGCGCACAGCCGGATCTCAGGCGCAATCAAGAGCCGACCCGTGCGTGCGTACGTCTGGGCAAAGCACGGCGAGAGCTTCTTCAAGTCTTGACGCGCGAGCGGCTGCAGCTTCCGCAGGGAATGGTCCTCCGGCACCCGCTGCCCGGACGAAATTCAACCGAATATTGTGTTCTGCTGACCGGTTTCATCGCGCATTGGCAAATCCTCCCGACAGCAGAACGTCTCAGCACGCAGACACATAGCATTGCAATATATTGTCAACACCATTTTTCGGTTTTTTCAGCGACCCACAAAGATGAGATCGGGAACCATTTTGTCGAAATCAGCACGAAGCAATTTTCTGCATATGCGAAATGCAATTAAGAACAGACTTGACAATCGGAGGGTTCTCGCTTTCGTCTAGTCCGCGTCTGAGGGGGCGGAAGCGCGAGCCGAAAACCTAGAGCTAGTGAGCCACAAACTCGGGAGACGCCTTCGAGCGTAGGAGGATCTGATGAAAAAATCTACACTGATCGTATTCTTGCTGCTTCCCCTGGTAATCGGCACGCCTCTGGTAAGAGCGCAGGTAACGACAGGCACCTTCGTGGGAACAGTGAAAGACCCTAGCGGTGCCCTGATGCCAGGCGTGAAGGTCACGGTAACAAGTGCGGCCACTGGATATCAGCGCGAAACCGTTACGGCTCCAGACGGAACTTATACAGTTGAGGAATTGAAGCCCGGAACGTACCAAATTGCGGCTTCGAAGTCTGGGTTCAAGAAGACCGAACTCAACGGAATCGTTCTGCGCGTAGCGCAGACAGCTCGCATTGACATTCACATGGAAGTCGGAGCTGTCACGCAGAAGGTTTCTGTCCAAGGAAGAGCGCCGACCATTCAAACCGAGCAGGCGACGATCGGGACCGTGATCACCGGCCGGCAAATAGAAAATATGCCTCTCAACGGCCGCCTATTCTTGCAGTTGGCCACCCTCATGCCTGGTGTCAATACCACCAGCCCAGGCCAGGGCTTTTTTGTGACGGGGGGAACCGTTGCTGCCAACGGCACCTCCAACGAGGCTACAAATACTACGATTGACGGTGTGATGAACTGGGAAACGGGTGAAGCCCGCCAGAATTTTTCGCCCAGCCTTGACGCCATACAGGAATTCCGCATTACAACCAGCACATATGATGCGCAATATGGGCAAGCTGGCGGTGCGCAGATTAACGTTGTTACCAAGGGAGGGACCAGCCATTACCACGGCTCGCTCTTTGAATTCTTCCGTAATAGCGGCCTGGATGCTCGCCCTCTTTTCCAGCCGGGCAAACTGCCCAGGTTTGTTCGAAACCAATTTGGAGGAACGCTTGGGGGACCTATCGCTCACTCCAAGAAGGATTTCTTCTTCTTCGATTATGAGGGCCTTCGTAGCACCGAGGGTTTGACCGCGCCTGTCAGTATTCCCTCACAAGCGCTCAGAAATGGTGACTTCTCGGCCGTAAGTACGACGATCTACGACCCTAACACATATGACCCGGCAACTGGCACTCGCCAGGCATTCCCCAGCAACATAATTCCACCAGATCGTCTCTCGCCTGTTTCGGAATTCTTTATGAAGACATTCTGGCCGACTCCCACAACGTCGGGCGTGTTTGACAACTACGTTGCAAATCCGAACCAGATAACCGATGACAATCAGTACACAGGCCGATATGACCGCAACTTTTCAGAAAAAGACACCCTAACTTTCCGTTTTACACATAATAAGAACCATTATCTCCTTCCCTTCGGGAATTGCGGTTGCGCGTCTCCATTCCCAGGGCTTGGGGAAAATGCGGATTTCAACGGCGACAATGCGGTCATCAGTTGGAACCATATCGTTGGCCCGACCAGCTTAAACACTTTAAGAATTGGGTTTAGCCGCTTCTGGCAGGATCGGTTCAATCAATCCACGGGGAAGAACTATATCCAGCAATCGGGAATGCAAGGGGTTCCCCGGAGCCAGGACGGCATCCCAGCTTTTAATATTGCCGGTTGGACGGGCATCAATGATAACTACGTCTCACCCATCCGGCAGCCCATCAACAACTACATCATTACCGACATCTTTCACAAAATCCGAGGAAAGCACTCAATCAAGTTCGGCGGCGGGATTATTTACAACCGCGATCAGACAGATCTTGATCTGTTTGACCGTGGCATGTTGTTTTTCACCCCTACGTACACAACTCCAAGCGAGTTTGCGCCAGGTGATCAATTTCAGGCTTTGGCGGCCTTCGATCTGGGTGATATGCGGTTTGGGAATATATGGTTCCAGCCCGCTGTGCTTGATATGAGATCGAGCTGGGACTCTGCGTTCGTCCAGGACACATGGAACGTGACTAAAAGCCTGACCTTTGATCTGGGATTGCGCTATGAAGTGTACAAGCCGCCATATGATACGAAAAACAGGCTCTCCGGCGTGGACCTCAGTACGCAGAACTTTGTATACCCCGGGAGCAGCGTTCCTACGCTGCCTGGGACTGCTCCTAACGCTGAGGCGGGCTCTCCAAACGGGTTTCCGCGGTCCCTCATGTTCCCGACAAAGTGGAACAATTTTCTACCACGGTTTGGCTTCGCTTGGAGGATGTTCGGTAACAATAAGACTGTACTGCGGGGCGGCTATGGCATTTATACGAATTGGGTAGGCTTTAACGCCGATGCCAATCTAGCTCTCGGCCCTCCCTGGGTGCCACAAGTGGGGATAGGTTGTAACCCGGACGTCCCTTGCGCGAGTCTTACCGATCCTTGGGTCAGCACAATAATCGGATCTACCACGGCCGGGAAGGTGGCCAGTAAGACGAACAGCACGCCCTACACTGAGCAGTACTCTCTTGGCGTGGAGCGCGAAATAAGCCCGAACATGTCACTGGATGTAGAGTACGTTGGAAATGCTGGACGGCACAATCTGATGACCTTCAACTATGACCAACCAGTACCAGGGCCAGGTTCCCTGAATTCCCGGCTTCCTTATCCAAACTTCAGTAGTCTCCAGGGCTACCCTGCGTGGGGGACTTCCCACTACGATTCCCTCCAGGTCACCTTCAGCAAGACTTACTCGAAGGGACTGACGTTCCATGCTTTCTGGAACTATAGCCACGCCATAGGGAACACCATCAGCGGACCAGAGGTTATTCAAGGGCAGCCGGTCCGGGACTACAGAAATTGGAAGGCGGATACCGGCAACACTAACTTCGATATCCGCCATGTGGTGTCGCTGGACTGGGTTTATGGCCTACCTTGGGGCAAGGGCAAGGCGCTCGCAGGGAACATCAGTGGTTTAGAGAACTCGATCATAGGTGGCTGGAAGTTGACCGGAATTCTTCGCTTCGCTACTGGAAATTTCGTGAATGTCGGGGATATTGTCGACACTTCTAACTCAGGTGGAAGCCGGCCCAATATGATCTGCAACCCGCATTTGAACAACCCGACACTTCAGGAATGGTTTAACACGGCATGTTTTCAGCGTGCGGACCTATTTACCTTCGGCAATACAGGCGTAGGAGTCGTGGAAGCCCCCGGCGCCCGGACTTTCGACATGGGACTTTATAAGGATTTCTACGTGCACGAGAACAAACGCATAGAATTCCGATCGCAGTGGTACAACGCCTTTAACCATCCTATTTGGGGTAGTCCCAATTCAATTTATGGTACCTCGGGATTTGGGCATATCGGCACCGCGGGTCCGGGACGCGAGATCGAGTTTGGATTGCGGTTTGACTTTTGATAACGCGGAAGCATGTGAGGAAAAGCAGTAAGCGTCTCGGGTGTTCTACGAGGAATAAAGGGTGTTGGGCTGCCGGCCTAGGAATTGACGTAGTAAACGAAGCAGAGCTCATCGACTATCCGGGCCAATACGCGGGGACGACACTGGTGGGCTGGAAGACGGGCCGACCGAACGCCCGATACTGGGTCTTGAAGCTGCTGCGGGAGAATTTCGGGCCGGGAGACAAGCTGGTCGAGACCCAAGTCAGTCTTCCGGCACCGGCAGCAGCTGGTCCATGGCCCTCGCAACGAAATTACGTGTATGCGCAGGGATTTGTAACGCCGGATGGGAAAAGGAAGATTCTGCTCGTGAACAAACGCGACCAAAGCTTTGACCTTGTGCTTCCGGAAGGCAAAGGCGCACGGGTTGAGTATGTGGACCAAACGACGGGGTTTGGACCACCGGCAACCACGACGATCGAGAATGACCAACTAACCTTGAAGGGGCTGGCCGTCGCTGTCGTGACCCTGCAACCTAAGCATCGAAGTACCCCGTCGTCTCTTAACTGAACGGAGACCGCCTATCGTGAGGCTGAAGCAGAAAAGTCCCAGAACCAGCGGATCAGCCTTGGGAATTCGCAGGCCAATGGTCGAACTGTTAGCGCGTGAAATTGCACCTGTATTGGTTGTGGTCTGGAACCAGGAAGAGGGAGAACATACTGCAAAATCAAACTTGGACGCCGGCGGAAGGGCTGCCTTTTACCCGACTGATATATCAATAAGTCGGCAAGCCGAGGCAACGGTTATCCTCTTTGAAATGTGAAAGTATATAGCGCACCTGGCGCAATCTGCATGGCCGAAATCTCAACACATCCCGCGTCTGGAAAAGAGAGCGTGCAGAGTTCCTTAAAAGGTCGGCGACAGGTCTTGTTGTTTCTGTTTCTCTTCAGTATGATCACCTATCTCGACCGCGTGAACATCTCCATTGCCAGCACCTCAATCGAGCGCGAGTACGGGCTCAACCGCTTAGAGTTGGGAACAGTCTTCAGTGCGTTCGTTATTGGCTATATGTTATTTCAGATTCCTGGAGGCTGGCTTGGGGATAAGTTCGGACACAAGAAGCTACTTAATGTAGCTCTCATCTGGTGGTCAGTTTTCACCGGTATGACTGCGTTAGCGGGAGAACCGTTTTTGGTTTCTTCTGTCGGCATACTGGTGGCTTTCTGGATTATGCGATTTTTGGTTGGGTGTGGAGAGGCTGCAGGATATCCCTGCGCAAACGGAATTATTGGCGATTGGTTTCGGCTTGAGGACCGCGGACTCGCGATTGGCGTCATGTGGGCAGGCATGGGTGTTGGTTCAGCAGCCACTCCACCATTTGTTGCATGGATTATGCTGCATTATGGCTGGCGATCTGCGTTTCATATTTCCGCCATCATAGGGATCATGATGGCAATCTGCTTTGACGTCGGAATGCCCGAGCGAGCGGTTGGTGGTACGCGCACTAAGCTCGTAACACGTCCGGTGTGCGGGCCGTCACTAGATACTCTTCCGACGGCCCTGAAAACTCCCTGGCGCCTGATTCTTAGGAATCCGCAAGTGTGGTTTCTAACCACGTCTATTTTTTTCTTTGGGTACATTACGTACGTCTATTTCTTCTGGTTCAATCCCTATCTGGTGGACATACGCGGTATTTCGCTGCTTCGGAGTTCGATATTTTCGGCTATGCCGTTCGTAGCCATGGCACTGACGGCTCCGTTTGGCGGATGGTTGAGCGACCGTCTCATGCGCCAGGCCGGAAAAGCTGCCGCTCGTCGAAGGGTTGCCATGGGAGGGTTGGTCTCTGCGGCGTTGTTAATTCCATTGGGCGCCAGGATCGAGAATCAGTATGCGGCGGTCGCTTGTTTCGCAATGGGAGCGGGTTCCGTATACATCGCCATCAGCTCTTATTTTGCCACAGCCCTGGACATTTTCCCGCAATTCGGGGCCACCGTATCAGGAGTTATGAACGCGGGCGCAAGCTTTGGAGGGATCGTGGCGCCCATACTAACACCATGGGTCGCCAAGAGGTATGGGTGGACCTCAGCCTTGACCCTTGCTGGCCTGTTTAGTTTGATTGCAGCAATCTTATGGAAGTTTATTGGAAATGCTGACGTGGCAAAGGGCGGGTGGCATTCGGTACGAACGTTGCGGAACGATGCAGAAAGTACATCGAATGTTCGTGCTCCCCACGCTACAGGGGATGGAAATTCAAATTTCTAATGGGGAGAATGCGCATGTCTCGCGAACAGTTTTCTCGTCGCCAGTTCTTGCAAACCTCAGCCAAGGTGGTTGGCATCGCTGCGGGGGGAAGCTCTGCTCTCCTGTTTACACCATCTCTCTTGGAGTCGTATTCCGATTCGGTACAAGTAGCTGGGGTTCTGGGACCGCTGAAAATCGAGACACCAGACGTCGTTAAATTTCAGCTGTCCGAGTATCTGATGAAGCGCGCCCCCAAATTGCCCACTCCTAAAACTCCTCAGGAGTGGACGGCCGACGAGGAGCAACTCAGAAGACATGTATTGGACAAAGTCTTTTTTCATGGATGGCCAGAGAATTGGGTGAACTCCCCTCCGATGTTTGAAGATGTTGGAAGTATACCCACCTCCGGGAAGGCTTATCGGATTCGAAAGCTGAGATACGAAATGGTTCCCGGTTTCATGTCCACTGCAATTATGTACGAGCCCGAGAAGTTATCGGGCAATGTTCCTGCCATTCTTAATCTCAGTGGACATTCACCTCAGGGGAAGGCGGCGGAATATGAACAGAAGCGGTGCATCAATTATGCCTTGCGGGGCATGTTTGCATTGCACTTAGAGTGGTTGGGCATGGGAGAGCTAGACCAGCCGGGAAACGATCATTGGTTTGAGGCGCACCTAAACTTGGTCGGTGCTTGTTCGGACGGCTTGTTCTATCTTGCCATGCGAAGAGGGCTTGACTACCTTTGCACTCACCCGAATGTTGACTCTAAACGAATCGGAGTGACGGGGCTGTCTGGAGGTGGCTGGCAAACCATCGTTTTGAGCGCCCTCGACGAGAGGGTCCTGGTGGCCGTTCCCGTTTCGGGATATTCTCCGTTTGTCTCTTCCGTCGAGCAGGGCTCCGTGGGAGATATGGAATATAACCCCCCCAATTTCCGCGTCAATTTTGACTATACAACCCTTACCGCGATGCGTGCACCGCGGCCAACGCTGCTGATTTACGCGGCGATGGATCAATATGGTTATCGAGCCCCCTTGGAGAAACCGTATCTCTTCGATGACATAAAACCGTTCTTTAGACTATACGGCAAGGAAGATAATTTAGCGTGGCACGACAACATTGATCCTGGGACGCACAATTACGCACTCCATAACCGAGAGCAATCGTATGCGTTTTTTACGCAGCACTTCGGTTTACCCCCTTCGTATCAAGAGATTCCCGTGGACGGTGACATCAAGAGCTGTGAACAACTTGCAGTCGGCATTCCTGAGGATAACTTGACCATCCTTGGGTTAGCGAGGAAGTTCGCTACCTCGATTGAGCGCTCCCGTATACGACCGGACGTTACCTCTCGCGAAACCTGGGCTCGGTCAGCAAGAGCGCGGCTGACCAGTATTGTCGGCTACAAGCCCGGGGCAGTCAAGCAGGCCTGGGCTATCAGTAGCACTCGGGACAAGGGG
>JAJYJL010000281.1 GCA_021789565.1 Acidobacteriota bacterium | reverse complement strand
CTTATTGGGGAGGAATACCATACCATGGGCCGTCGCCCGATCGAAGGCCATGGCTCTGCTCAGAACAGCAGCTTTAGCGCGAGCTGCATAATGCGCGGATCCGTCGCAGTGTAGGTGATCGTTCCGAAGGTGCCGCCAGAGGACGGCAGCCCATCGGTCACAAAAACATCCGGCTGGCCGAAGTTGACATTGTTGAAAGCGTTGAAAGCCTCGGCGCGGAACTGGAGCGTGTACCGCTCGCCGATTTTGGTGTCTTTGAGCAGCGCGATATCCGTATTGAAGATTCCAGGGCCGATCAGGATGTTCTTTCCGGCGTTCCCGAAAGTGCCCGGCGCGTTTTGGGTGAACGCCAGCGGATTGAAGTACTCCTGGATCAGGGCGTTGTGCGATCGGTTGGGATTCAATTTGGCTTGGGCGATCGTAGCGCCGGGAGCGAAATCCGCGCGGTCCACGTAATCTCCCGTTTGGGAATTGTCGCAACCGCACATGATGCTGAAAGGCATTCCGCTTTGCCATGTCATGATGGGCGCGACAGCCCATCCGTTCAGGAGCTTATTTGCCAGCCCGCTCACATGAAACTTGGGTGCCTGCCAAGTCCCCGAAATCTTGATGCTGTTGGCTACAGCGTCCGCTGACAAGCCGTAATTCGCGCTGCGATTGAAGGGATTCGTGGCGTAGAAGCTCTCGTTGTTGACGGATTCGGAGAAATCGTCCAGCGCTTTTGCCCAGGTGTAATCGGCAAGGAACGAAAACCCGTAACTCATCCGCTTCTCCAGGCTCAACTGCAGGGAATTGTAGTTGGAGTTGTAGCCCGAATCCATCATCCCAATAGGCCCGAAGTTTGGATACGGCCGCTGGCCTCCCAGGGAATAAAGCCCCGAATTGATATCGGCCATCGGCTGCTGGTCTGAAGTTCCAAAAAGGTGCGTGCCTTTGTTGCCGAAATACGCGGCTTTGACCAGCCAGTTTTCGCCAAGTTGGCGCTCCAGCGTCAGATTCCAGATGGTGATTTCGGGCTCTTTGAAATGGAGCGGGAAAAAGTAGGCCAATGTCGCCGGGAGAGGAAACTGGAAATTGGAGGACGGCAGTGTGGGTCCGAAATCCTGCGGGAAGGGATTGGCGATGCCGGCGCTGCCATAAGGATTGTCAAAGCTGGCATACGACTGGCTGCCGATGGGGAGCGTGATGATGGGCGCGAACGGGGGCGTCCCGGCATCATCCTGGTAGGCAAGAGTTTCGGGAGGCTGAAAATAGAAGCCCGCCCCGCCGCGAAGGCTGGTCTTGCCATCCCCGGTCAGTTCGTAAGCGAATCCGATCCGCGGCGCGAAACTGTCGAGCGTGCTGTAATAAGTGCCTTTTGGACAGCCGGGATCACCGGCAAGCAGTAACCCAAGAGGGGCGTTAGGGTAGAGCTTGGATTGCTTGCCAGGCTGAAAGCAAGGCAGCCGGTTGTGGCTGTCGGTGTAGGGAATCAAAGGTTGCCAGCGCAGGCCGCCGCTGAGCATCAGGCGCGGCGTGGCGTGCCAATCATCCTGAATGAAAGCGTCCCAATTGTATCCCGTGATGTTGGCGTAAATGCCGCCGCCCTGGTTGAATATGCTGACATCACCCAGCATGAAGTCCGCAAGATTGTTTCCGGTGAAAGTCCCGCCGAACTCAAAACTGCCGCCCTCCAGGTACTGATTCGAAATGGGAGCGACAACCCGCAGCATTTCTCCGCCGAAGGTGAGCTGATGACGGCCCTTGATCCAGGTGACTACTTCCCGAAGTGTCTGGTCGCCGCGGTTGTATGCCCCAACGTTGGGGCCGATGACGTCAAAATACCCGTCCACGAGAATGGTGAGCTGGGGCGAAGGCGAGGGGGCGATTTGCGACCCGAGCGAATTGGCGGAGAACGGAACGCCAGGAATATAGCCGCCATCCTGTTTGTTCCACCCGAACCAGGTATTAAACAGCAGGCGGGGAGACACCACAAACGCGTCATTCACCGAAACGGTTTGAACCCGAACCCGGTTGGCATTCGACTGAATGGTCAAAATGTCATTGTTGGTCAGGGGAACGGCCGGTTCGACGAACTTGGTATAGAAATATTTCCCGCTGATATGCTGTCTGCCGAACGTGTAGTCCACCTTGCCAAGGAACTGGTTGTCGTTTGAGTCGTTCGCCGCTCCCAGGTAATTAAGTTCGTGCCCACCAGCGTTGGGCAGCGGCAGATATTTCACCAGATTCTGCGCGGCCGTGGAAAGCATGAGTCCAGCCGAGGTGAGATTGTTATACGGAATCGGCGCGCCCGTATCGGGATTCGTCAATTGCGTACCGTTCGGATCCGTGCAGAGCCCCGTCGAGTTGTCATAGGTCGAGCAGAGGTCCCCGAAATTGCCGGTTCGCTCGGCCGCGGTGGGCACGAAGGCGATATTTCCATTGGGTGCCGTCCGCGTGCGCGTGCCCTGATAACTGCCGAAGAAAAACAATTTGTTCTTCAGGATAGGCCCCCCCAACGTCCCGCCGAACTGATTCTGCTTCAGGGTGTCCCGGGTGGGGGCAAAGAAATTGCGCGCATCGAACACGTAGTTCCGCACAAAATCGAATACGTCGCCGTGGAAGTGGTTCGTCCCTGACTTCGTGACGATATCGACGACACCACTGATGGCGTTGCCGTATTCCGCGCTCATGTTCCCGGTTAGCACCTTGAATTCCTGGATGGCGTCAGGATTCGGAAACGGCAGGTTCGTGTTCATGTAGGTATCGTTGTTATTCGCGCCGTCCAACTGGTAGTTCACTCCGTTGGGTCCACCGCCATTGACGTTTGCATATTGCTCGCCAGGGTAGGCTCCGCCTTCACAGCCCACGCCGCAATAGTCGTTGGTCACATCGTTCGCGCCCGGGATTAGGAACACCAGGCTCTGGGCCTGACGGCCGTTCAGGGGCAGATTCATGATGCTCTGTTGGTTTACCAATTGGCCCGTGGCCGCCGAACGCGTGGTGACCAACGGAGCATTTGCGGTCACAGTCACCTTCTCGTTGACACGGCCGATCTTCAGTACAACGGATTGGGTTGCCGCCTGACTGACCGTCAGGACAATACCGGTCTGGACGTAGGTTTCGAATCCGTTCTTGGTTACCGTTAACTCGTAGGTTCCTACCGGAAGGGCGGGGAACAGGTATTCGCCGGTCGCTTCGCTCGTTGTCTTGTACGTCAGGCCGGTCGCCGTGTTTCGCACGGTGACGGTCGCAGAGGGAACAACTGCTCGGCTCGGGTCGGTAATTTTACCGCCCAGGCTGGCTGTAGTGAATTGAGCGGCAGCCGGGAGAGCCCCAAACACCGCCATTAACAAAATTGTCAGAAATGCTGCGCCGCCGCATCGCTTCGTCCCTCTACTGTTCCTCATGCTGTCCCACCTCTCCGATGCGCACCCCTGCGCGTCGCCCTAAGTCTTCCACCCCCCTGGCCCAATTTCACACTTGACTGAACATAAAAGAACGAAAGAAAACGAAGCATATCGCTCGACTTTTTAGAAAGTCAAGCCCTCTTTTTCCCGTCACCGACTCAGCCAGAGGTGGTCCACGTCCCGTCGCGGCAGCTCGCAGGTCTGAGTGGCCATTTGTTGATCCATCGCTTCAACCAAGTTCAACAAGAACAAGGAGTTGGATGGAGTATGGCCCGGAACTTCGCTGCCATGGTGAGCAGGGAATGACGTGCGCCATCGGAAAAAACTTGCCTTTCTCGGCCCCAATAGGCAAGATTTCCGATGCTGCGAAATCGAAAGCTAACACAAGTTCTGAACAGGCGCGTCCGGAAAGGTGCTGCGCGTCAAGTCCAACCGGATTTTGGCAAAGGAAAGACGTCGGCGGATCATCGAGCTGATGAATCGGCGGGGCGCTGTTCTGGTTTCAGGCTCGGCTCGGCAGTTTTTCACTTCCGAAGTGACCATCCGTCAAGACCTGCAGGCGCTTCAGAACGAGAGCGATCTCCATCGAACCCATGGAGGTGCACTTCCTGCTCGCTCTGCCGCGCTTTTCTCCGCGCGGTCATGAACCGCCCAGCGAGCGACCTGCCCCGCAAGGTTCAAGTATCGTCGGGATTTTATTTTCAGGCCCCACGGCTTGGAGAGGACTCCGTATGAGCGACTGTGGCAGAATTATCCGTCTCAACCGCATTTTGCGCGGCGATCGCCACAGGGCGCTGATCGTTGCTTTCGATCACGCTCTCGTGCTCGGCCCGATTCCCGGCACGCAAGATCCGCTCGGCCAGATCCAGCGTTTCGCGGCGGGCGGCGCAGACGCCATCCTGCTTCACCTGGGGCTGTTACAAGATTGCATCCGATCGCTCGCGTCGGCTCCGCTTCCGGGGATTATCGCGCGAATCGATTGGACTACCGTATGGGGCGCTCCGGGACAGTCTGAGGGCGGCGCTTTGCGCAGCTGTCTCCTGGCCCGGCCCGAAGAAGCCTTGCGGCAAGGAGCGGATGCCGTGCTGACCTACCTTGTTGTGGGTACAGGAGACGCCGACTTCGAGGCCAAGGAAGTCAAACGGAATGCCGAGGTCGCACGCGAGTGCGAAAGAATCGGAATGCCGTTGATTGTGGAAGCCCTTGCCCGCGGGAAACAGGTGGAAAATCCAAACGACTCAAAATGGCTGAACCTCCATACGCGAATGGCTGTCGAGTTGGGGGCCAGCATGGTGAAGACAGACTATGCAGGCGATCCGGAGAGCATGCGGCGTGTCGTCGAGAATTGTCCCGTTCCGATAGCCGTACTCGGAGGCAGTCGCTACTCCTCTGACGAACAGGCGCTCGATGTCATTCGCGGCGCGATCGCGGGCGGTGCTGCCGGCATCCTGTTTGGCAGAAATGTATTTCAAGCCGAGGATATAGCCGCGTTCCTCCGGAAGGCGCGGGCCGTGCTCGACTGTTCACCCCGGGTCGAACGATGAGAACCTCGATGCATCGGGCCGCCCGCCCTTTACTCGCGTTCCGGTTTTTTTGCGCGGCAGCCCCGGTTGCCTGCGAAGCCGACAATCGCCATCCGGTACATCCTGTTGCGTTCAGAGTCCCCGGTGATCCTTGTGCGGTGCGGAGTGTGTCCGTCAGAAACCATGCAACAACGATCGTCGGAACGGGAGCCCGCCCGCGGCGGTGCAGTTTCCCCTCACGGCGGTTCCTGTGAATTTTGCGCGCAACTTAATTTTTGATCGGCGCGTATGAGCCTGCTTGCCATAGATCTTGGATCCAGCCGGTGCAAGGCCGTCGTTTTCCGCGCCAACGGCGAAACGGTGTCTTCGGCAGTCCAAACGTACGCGCCTGAATTTCCCGCGCCGTCCCGCTGCGAAATAGATCCCGAACAATTTTGGGTCGCTGCGGCCGAGGCCTCTAGATCCGCCACCCGCGATTTGCTGAGAGATCCCGTCGAAGCGGTGTGTTTCAGTTCACACGGCGAAACGTTCGTACCGGTCGGGAAACACGGGGCAGCGGTAGGACCTGCCATCCTGAATATAGACAACCGCGCGGCATCTGAAGCCGATTGGTGCGAGAAGGAAATCGGGCGAAAGCGATTGTTCGGCATTACGGGGCTCGTAACCCATCCGATGTACCCGTTGCCGAAAATCGTCTGGCTGCGCCGGCATCGCCCGGATCTCACCGCCGCCACGAGCCGTTTCCTAAGCGTGACCGACTACATCCTCGCGCGCTTGGGGCTCCCTGCATACATCGATTTCTCGCTGGCGGGACGCTTCCTGGCCTTTGACGTCCGACGGCAAGAGTGGTCGGACGAAATTCTCTCGCTCGCACAGATCAAACGATCGCAGCTGCCGATTCCTGTTCCTGCGGGTACGATCGCCGGAAAACTCCAGGCCGACGCGGCTCGAACTCTCGGCGTGCCGGCGGGGACACCTGTTGTCGTAGGCGGTCACGATCAAGTGTGCGCTGCGCTGGGCGCCGGAGCTGTCGACAAAGAGCGTGTCTCGGATTCCATGGGCACCTATGAATGCCTTCTGCGGACCTCGGATACGCCCGTTCTGGATGATCAGGCCCTCGCTGCGTCGCTGAACTCCTATAATCACGTCGTCCCCGGCAAATACGCCACGCTGGCCTATTTCCCGTCGGGAATTATGGTCAACTGGTTTCGTGGTCTTGTTTCAGGTCTTCGCGGTTCGAGCGGAAATTCCTTGGCAACGTCTGACAAAACGGCGGCTTACGAGTGGCTCGAATCGCTATGCCCCGCCGAGCCCTCGGGCCTGTGCATCACTCCGCATCTGATTGGAACCTGCAATCCGGACTTTGACGACCGAGCGCGCTCAATGATTTTCGGACTCACACCGCAGTCCGGTTGCGGACATATATACAAGGGCATTTTGGAAGGCATCGCGTGTGAGCTGGCGAATGTTTGCGCTTTGCTGACGAAAGCGTGCGGGAGCTTCCAGGATCTCTACGCTACCGGCGGAGGTTCGCAATCACCTCTCGGTCTGAAATTACGGGCGTCCATTACGGGTCGCCGCATTCACATCATGGAAAATTCCGAATCGGTCTGTTTGGGTAGCGCCATGCTGGCCGGCGTTGCTGTCGGTACGTACCCGAGCATCTCGCAGGCTGTTCGCGAGGTCGTCCGCGAAAAAGAAACCGTTTTTCCTGATCCCGGCATGGTCGCCTCGTATGCCGCGCAAATAGAGAAGTACCGGCTGCTGTACTCCGCACTCGCACCCATTCGCGACTTTGACGTCTCACACCCCTCTGTCAGGAGGCAATCCGTATGATTCAGCCGACGGTCGGCTTCATTGTTTATGGCGTTCACAAAGACGGCCTTCAAGACCCCATGGGCGTTCCTTTCATTGACGATGCCATCGTTGCGCAATCGAAGAAGGCCTTGCAAAACGCCGGACTGAAGCTCGTCGAGCACCCTATTGTCGTGGCCAGCAAGGAAGAGGCCCGTGCGGCGATGAAGAAAATGAAGTCCGACGATTCGGTGGACGCTGTCGTCCTCTTCTCCGGCACATGGGTGTGGGCGGCTCATATTGTGGGTGCCATTCGGGATTTCGCTGCCACCGGTAAGGGCGTGCTGCTCTGGACGCATCCCGGCTCGCAAGGATGGCGTCCCGTCGGGGGCCTGGTGATGCACGGGGGCCTGCTCGAAATCGGCGTTCAGCACAAGTTCGTCTACGGTTCGGCCCAGGATAACGAAACGATCTTGAAAATCGTGAGCTACGCGCGTGCGTCCCATTTGAAGGCATTCCTGAATTTGTCAACGATCGGAACCTTTGGCGGGCGCGGAATGGGTCAGACTTGCGGTGCGGCCGATCCCTCGCAGTGGATGCGTGTGTTTGGCGTTGATATCGATTCCAGGGACACCACGGAGCTGATTCGCACCGCCGAGCGAATCAGCGAAAAGAATATCTCCGACCTCGGGCCGCGGCTCAAGCAGCTGTTCGGATCTGCTCCCGACAGGACCGTGGTGAACGACCGCTCGATTCGCCTTTATCTGGCGCTCAAGGAACTGGTGGAAAAAGAAAAATTCGATTTCTATACCATCCAATCATTTCCGGGTCTGGGCGATCACTACGCCGCCACCTGCTTCGCGCAAAGCATGATGCTTGAGGACGGCCATGGCACTTCGACCCTCGGCGACTTCAATACGGCACTCACCGTTCTCCTGCTGACCAAACTCAGCATCGACCCGGTGTATTATGGAGATCTCCAGCACATCGACAAGGAAACGCGGGAATTGAAGATCGTTGGCGATGGGGCATGCCCGCCTTCGCTCGCCGGCAGACTTGGGCCTGCCGGATTCGCTCAGCACGGTATTCCGACGGAAGGTGAGGCTGGCGGCGTTTCCGTCCAGCTGACTTGCAAGCTTGGGGAGGGCGTCCTGGCCTGCTTGGGGCGGGTGAACGGAGAATTTCGCATGGCTATTTGTCGTGCTTCCATTTTCGAGCCGCCGTCCGATCAAATGGATCGGCGGCTCGCCGAATCCGCAGCCCGGCGATGATAGCATCAAATCCTGGTGGGTTCAAAAATCAAAAAGCGGCGGCCAAGTCGTGGAACAGTGCACTCATACCTTCGACGTACTTCGCTATCTCTGCGGTGAGGCGGTGGAGGTTTTTGCACATGGCGCCCATGGATTTAATAAAAACATCTACCAGTATGACATTGATGACGCCAGCACGGTTAATATTTTGTTGAAGAGCGGCGGCGTGGCCAATTTAATGTCAACTTGCGCGGCGAACGGTGGGGGTGGCGGGGTAACGCTGAACTTGTATGCGCACGACACAACCCTCCAATACACCGGTT
>JAJYJL010000280.1 GCA_021789565.1 Acidobacteriota bacterium | reverse complement strand
CACGGCTACTACGAGCGGCACAATCCGCCCGGCAAGGTTCAGCGCCGTGTTGCGGGCCAGTGTTCGCCCGCTGACATCAACATGCGTGGCAGTGTTCGCTTTGGTTGGATTCATGCGATTTGTAGCGCAGGTCCTTGCGGGCTGATTCTCTTAGCGGGTTCCCTGAGGGCCGCGGCAGGCAAGCCGGACCGTAGAAAGAGGATGCGCTGAGGCGCGAGTCCAGACAGGGCCAAAGCGGCCGGGCGCCGACAAGTGGCCGAACAGTGCAAAGGGGCCGGATGATGCAAAACGGCCGGACGGGGCGCTGCAAGAGCCTCGCTATATAGGCTACATTGCCTCAATGCCCCTCCAAATGGGACGTATGGGATTTTCCAGCCTGCATTTTCTCAAAATTTTAAGTGATTGATAATGAATACCTTACGATTATTTCACAGTTTGAAAAATGGGTCGTTTTTAAAAAGTTGTTTAATTTCGGCACAGCGTGTAATTGCTACACCCGCGAGCTCGGTTATCGTACGATCAGGTAGCCCAGCCCCAGCATGGCAGCCCCGCCGACACCCTTGACCGCTGCCAGACCAACGGCCTTACTTGTGCTTCCGGGCACGTAGACCAGGTCGTTCGCTTCCAGGGTGACATCGGGAACCTTGCGGGCCATGATCTTCGCCAGATTCAGGTGGAGCGTTTTCCTTTGGCCGCTCGGGTCCTCCCGCACGATCACTGCATTGCCGGGCTTGGCGGTGGCTTTCCATCCACCCGTGAGCGCCATCAGCTTCGAGACAGTGAGCGCCTGCCCCCGGCCGATTGGAAACGCACCGGGGGTCCTGACGTCCCCGGCGACAAAGACTTTCTGATCGGGCAGGACCTGAATGGTATCCCCAGGCATGACCGGAATGTTGGACTTTGGATCTGTCCCGGAAAGCACTCTTGATAACGACAGATCATACGAGGTAGCGCTCCCCGGCCCATCGTTTCGAGTCACAAGTACGCTGTTCCCGGCTCCTTGTTCGGGACCTCCCGCCAGCATCAGCGCCTGCTGTAATGTGAGAGGTTGCATTTCCTGCAGCACCTGCGGATTCCTGACACTCCCACCCACTACAACGGGCTTGCTTTCAACTCTGATTACCGCGACGCTAACCTGCGGATCAAGAAGAATTTGAAGTTGCTTCAGCTCTGAAGTTACCTGCTCCCCGATCTCCTGTGTTGTCTTTCCATTGATCTCAAGCGGGTGTGGGAAATACGAGAGTACAAGCATCCCTTTTTCCCCAACGACTGCAATTCGGTCAAGTTCAGGCATGTTATAGACCGTGATACCCAGGACATCACCCATTCCAACGCGATACTCAGGAGGAGCGGTTGTCGCAGAGGCAACTGGTGCTGTCCCTTCTGTTTCCTGCTGGACGGAGGGAGACTGGAGAGAGGACGACGACGGAGATGACGCAAAGGATGAGGCTGATTGACCGAACATCGGAGTCGTCATCACCATCAAGACACTAACGAAGGCGGCTGTGACCTCAACAAGAATTTTGAGGGGAACAGTGCCCCTCCGCAGGTATACCATTTTCGGATAACCGCCCGGGGATTTCCGTTCATCTGGCAGAGGTTTCCATTTAACCATTGTGGTTTCCATTCTTATGGGAGCTGTCAGAGTGATACCCGTCGTGATAGTAGTAATAATGGTGGCTCATTTCGGGAGTGACGCCATTGAGCACAATACCGGCGAGGTGAGCCCGAACCTGTCGTAATTGGTCGATCACCATCTGTACGTAATCGCGCGACGTTCGACCGGCCCTGACCACCAGCAGGGAGGCATCCGCCACGCTGGCCACATTTAACCCATCGGCACATCCCAGCATCGGAGGCGTATCAATAACCACGACGTCAAATTGGGATTTGAGTTCCTCAATCACTTCTCCGATACGGGCAGCAATCTGATCGCGTGCGCTGACAGAGAGGGGGCCGGCAGGCAGGATACTCAACCGATCAACTCGTCCTGGAACCACGACGTCCTGCACCTTTGCCTGATCCTGCAAAAGGGAACTGAGGCCCAGTCGGTTTGGAATGTCCAGAATCCGGTGCACCTGGGGACGTCGCAGGTCACCATCCACAAGGACGGTCCTCTTGCCAAGTGCTGCCAGAGATATGGCGAGGGTTGTCGCGATCGTTGTCTTTCCTTCCTCGGGTCTGGAACTGATTACTGCCAGCGCACGCATTGGACTGCCAGAGGCCCCGAGAAGAAGGGTGGACCGGATTCCCAGCAGAGATTCTGAGAAAGGCGTACCGTCGGCGTCATGATTCTCGCGAGATCCCGGCGGCATCAAGAGCGATTTGATCTCAGTGTCGTTTCGCACCTCTGGAAGGAATCCCACGAGACCTGTGCCCAGTTCGGAGGGAACTGTCCTTGGATCGCGGAGTGTCCGGTCCATTCCATCCGCTGCAACTGCGCCTACCACGCCAAGCATTCCTGATAAGAGCAGGGCCAGTACGAGCGTCTCCTTCGTTCGTGGGTAAACGGGCGTGGGGTTTGGTCGGGCTGGATCAACAATTCGCAGCGCAGTCGAGTGGTATCCGGCACTGACGTCAGCGGCATCCAGGCGCTTCAGAAGATCATCGTAAATCATTTTGTCGGAATCGGCCTGGTGCTTGAGGATCTGAAACTGTACGCCTTTGCGGTTAAATTGATCGAGCTGTGCTTTCACGTCGGCCAGTTGCCGCGCTGTCAGCCCTACCTGAACGGCCTGCGCCCTGGCCTGGGCTTTAATCTGCTCCAGGATGTGCTGTTGGCCGTTCCGGACCGACTTGTTAATGGATTTCAGTTCGCGCTGTTTTTGTTGGTAAAGGTAATTTCCCGGCCCATACTTTGAGGATAGGGCGTCAAACTCGAGTTGTGTCTGCTGCTGTGCCTGGATC
Organism: Acidobacteriota bacterium; assembly: GCA_021789565.1. Next base: position 5,372 of record JAJYJL010000280.1, on the reverse strand, counting down.
AAAGGAGCCAGCGAATCACCCCTGTCCGAGACGAGGAGAGCGTCCAGGCTTCCCTCTTTTGCAAGCGCGAGGTTGGCTTCAAGCGCCCGCTGCTTCGCCTGCTCCTGACCAAGCTCTTGCTGCAGGGATGAGAGTTGCTGGGTTAGCAGGCTCGAAGTATTCTCGGGGTTGACGATATTATTTTCGCGCTCAAAATCATTGAGAGCGATCTGACTCGCCTTCATGCGTTCCCCAAGTTCTTTGATCTGTTGGCGCATGTACTGAGTCAGGCTTACGAGAGCGCTGTTCCGCGTGTTGTACTCATGCTCGATGAATTCCTCGGCGAGCGCGTTGGCCACTGCCGCCGACTGGCCAGGGGAGGAAGAGCGATAAGAGACGTTGAGAAGATACGTTCCAGGGTCCTGGCTGATCCTAATCCCTCTCGAAATTCCTGCCACAAGCGAGGGAGGGACGGCAGTTGAAGAGCTGTCGGCAGGCGGTGTCCATAATCCAAGTTTCATGATGGCCGGGGTAACCACGGCAGGCGTAACAATTTCTTTTTGGTCAGTGGCAAACAAAACGTCGAGATCCTGGTTCCCGTCGCCGGGTTGGTTGCTGATCACATTGACCGGCAGAGAAGGATCCAGTCGGATCACACAAGTCGATTCATATTTCTTGGGGAGACGCAACAAGACGATTGTCGTAAACAGAACTGTTGCCGCTACAAGGATAGCAATTCGCAAAGCGTGGCGCCTGATTGCGTCCCAGTAGCGCGAGAGTGTCAGGGTGATCGCCGGTTCTGTCGGAAAACTCCACGGTCCTCTTGGTTTGTCCGGTGTCAGCCTAGGCGCTCCTTCCTGGCTCCTGGACCGTAAGGCTGGATCTGATCGCTCAGAGATGTTGAAATTCATGTCGTTGTGTATGAACTCGTTGCCTCAGCCGCCATCCGCAGATGGCGGTCTCACGACAGAGTCCTCACCTCCCTAATGGCACATTAATAACAACGTCCCTACGCTGTGGTTTATGAACCCGCTGCACGCTAATCTTGGTCAATGGACGGGCCTTTATACCCATCTCCTCGAGACTTCAATTGCAGCTGCGCCAGGCACGAGCACTGAGGTCAAGCCAGGCAGATGAGGCATCTTGTATGCTCATTGGGATACAAATATCGTCGACTAAGTGAAGTTCTCGCTAAGCCTACCGAGGTCTTTGATTCCAATCGTAGCCGATCTCCGGGTCGTCAAAGGCCAACCGGCCTTCGTCGGCCGGATCGTAGAAATGATTGGTCGCGTAGAGCAGTTGGGCAGGCTCAGTCCCGACAACTTTGTAACCATGGGCAACGCCCGGAGGGATCCGCACTTTCCATAAACGCTGTGTCCCGACGAACAGAGTGTTAATGCGACCGTGACTGGGTGACTCCTCCCGAAGATCACAGAGGAAGACTTGGAACATCCCAGCCAGAGGTGCCCACAGGTCGGTTTGCTCGAAATGGTAGTGAATCGCCTTGATCACACCCGGGTAGGAGATCGTGAATGACACCTGAATCTGATGACCGCGGTCAGGCCCGAAATCCCGCGCAATACCAGGGGCGCCAAAGCGAAAAATCTCGGCAAAGGAACCGCGGTCGTCAGGCCACTGAACGGTTGGCTCGATTTCAACACCGTCGATCAGTCGGGAAGCCTGGGGACTTGTAATCACATCACCAATACCAGTAGTTTCGTGTTGTGGAAGCACAAGACGGAGTCCCGCGCCTTCTCCAATCAAACGCCCCTCAGGCAAGTGTTGAATAAGCTGGCCGCTTCTCGATGACTTTGTTGCCATATTTGCCTCCGTCACTAATTTCTGCGAGATAGCTTTTCAGTCCTTCCTCCCACTGGGGTAAGAGGCCGATGCCCAATGAACTGAGCCGCCTGTTTGCAAGTACAGAGAAGGAGGGCCTGAGGGCTGGACGGCCGCACTCCGTTGTAGAGATGGGAATCACCCGTATTCCCTGAAGGTCATACAACTCAATAATCTTCCGGGCAAACTCATACCAGGTGCAGTTTCCTGTTGCCGTCACGTGATAAGTTCCGTATTCGCGGGTCTTCACAAGTTCTGCCAATTTCTTCGCCAGGTGCCTTGTGTAAGTCGGCGATCCTCGCTGGTCATTGACAACGCGGAGTTCAGACTTCTCGCGTGCCAGCCGCAGGATCGTGGATACGAAATTCTTACCGTCAGGCCCAAAGAGCCACGACGTCCTGATAATGAATGACCGCTCAATCATCTCCCGCACGTACCACTCTCCTGTCAGTTTTGTTTCTCCATAGACGCAGAGGGGATTGGTTTGAGCGTCCTCAGAATACGGACTGGTTGCCCGGCCGTCGAACACGTAATCCGTGCTTGTGTACAAAATACCTGCACCAACGTGCTTTACCGCCTTTGCCACATTGAGTGTTGCGAGTTCGTTCCAGGCTTTTGCCTTTTCTGGATCAAGTTCGCATCCGTCCACATTGGTGAACGCGGCAAGATGAACAACCATATCGGGCTTCTGGCGCCGGATTGTTTCCCAAACCGCATCTTCCTCACACAGGTCGCAGTCCTTTCTGGTAAGAGCGACGACAGCGTGATCCTTTCCCAGAATGGGAACCAGGGCATGCCCCAGCATCCCGGCTGCCCCCGTCACAAGGATGCGCATACGGAGCCTCCTCCCGGGTTCTGTATTCTTTTCAATGTCTCGTCACGTTGTTCGTACTGCTCCTGATAGTAGGACCGGTAGGCCTGGTTCTGGATTCGTTCTCTCCACCCGGTGTTTGCCACGTACCAGTCAATTGTTCTGGCCAATCCTGCTGCAAAATTCGTCTGGGGCCTCCAGCCAAGTTCGGCCTCAATCTTCCCGCAGTCCACTGAATAGCGCCGGTCATGGCCGGGCCGATCCTGAACGTACGTCAGCAGGGAATGAGGTTTGTGAAGCAGATCCAGAATCCGGCCGGCGATTTCAAGATTGGGCCATTCGTTACCCCCACCAATGTTGTAGATTTCACCTTCGCGGCCGGAGTGAAGAACGGTATCCAAAGCCCGGCAGTGGTCATTCACAAAAATCCAGTCGCGCACCTGGAGACCGTCTCCGTAAATGGGGATGTCCTGATTTTCCAGCGCCCGGCTGATGAGGAGCGGAATGAATTTCTCGGGAAACTGATATGGCCCAAAGTTGTTGGAGCAACGCGTAACAACCACCGGAAAGCGGTACGTTTGAAAGTAAGCGCGGGCCAGTAGATCGGAAGCGGCTTTGCTTGCCGCATACGGGCTGTTGGGAGCGAGGGGAGAGTCTTCCCGAAAACTCTGCTTCCCAGGTGCACTCCCGTATACCTCATCCGTGCTGACGTGAACGAAACGACGCACCCCCCACTGACGTGCAGCCTCCAGCAGGCATTGCGTTCCCAGCACGTTGGTTCGGACGAATACGGAGCTGTCCATAATGCTCCGGTCAACATGCGATTCGGCGGCAAAATGAACAACGAAATCCACTCCACTGGAGAGCGCCCGGACGGCTTGGTTCCGGTCGCAAATATCCACTCTCAAAAATTGGTGCCGGGGATTCCTGAGCACGTCGGACAGGTTTTCAAGGTTCCCGGAGTAGGTCAGGTAGTCCAGATTGAGAATGTCATAGTCAGGGTATTTCTCCAGCATGTAGCGGACGAAGTTGGAACCGATAAAGCCCGCTCCTCCAGTGATTGCCAGTTTCATTTTTCACTCACTCATTTCTGTGTTTCCATTGCTGCGGCCAACTGTCCCTGGGCTTCCATATCCAGCTTATTCGCTCCCGTTTCCGCAACAAGGTTTGTGGCGCTTCTCAATGATTCAAAGGTCCCTGCGTCGGTCCACCAGCCTTCCAGAATGCTATAGGTCAGTGTCCCGTCGCTCAGGTAGGAGTTATTGACGTCCGTGATTTCAAGTTCGCCCCGTCTGGAGGGTTTTAGGCGGTCGACCCTTTCAAACACGGTTGAATCGTATAAGTAGATACCCGTCACGGCAAACGGGCTTGCCGGTTGATCCGGCTTCTCCTGAATCCGGATGATCCTATCGCCATCGAAGACGGGAACGCCGAAGCGCTGAGGGTAGGGGACTTCCTTGAGGATGATGTGTGCCCCTTTGGGCTGACTCTTGAAACGCTCGACTGCCTGCACAATGCTACCCTCTATGATGTTGTCACCGAGGATCACGCAAATTTTGTCTCCGGCCGCAAAGTACTCCGCCAGCTTCAGCGCGGCAGCGATGCCGCCCTCGCCTTCCTGATAGGTATAGTTCAAATGACGAAGGCCGAACTCCTTGCCGTCGCTCAGCAGGCGGAGAAAATCGCCTGAGTTGCGCCCGCCCGTCACGATAAGGATCTCCGTGATCCCGGCATTGATAAGCGCCCGGATGGGATAAAAGATCATCGGCTCGGTATAAACCGGGAGCAGATGCTTGTTCGTAATTTTGGTCAGGGGGAAAAGGCGTGACCCCGTCCCTCCAGCAAGAATGACTCCTTTCAAATTGGGCCTCCTCTTAAATAGTTGGCTTTTTGCTTCCGGCCGCAACCTCCGGAATTAATCGGAGGCAACAATAAAACAGCCAGCGACAAAGTACCTGGGGCAAGACTCAGGACGGATATGCGCGTGCGTTATTGACTTGTTCGTGCTTCTTCCAACTCCATGGCGGGAAGGCCGGATAAAACTTTGGAGGGCACGGCGAGATTCGCCGCATCCCTCCTTCCGACACAGTAGTACTCAAAGCCTGACTTCTTCATGATTTGAGGGTCAAAAAGATTCCGGCCGTCGACGACTGTTGGAACAGTCATCACACTTCGTAGCTGTGACAGATTGAGCTCACGAAATTCCTCCCACTCGGTCAGGATCAGCAGAGCATCTGCGCCTTTCGCAGCCTCATAAGCGGATCCGCAGTAGGTAATATCTTCGTTTTCGGCAAGGGCCTTTTGCGCATTGGGCATAGCGCACGGATCGTAGAGCCGAAGGATCGCGCCTTCGTTGAGAAGTTGCTCGATGATCTTAAGACTGGGAGCTTCGCGGATGTCATCGGTTCCTGCCTTGAAGGCAAGGCCCAGAATGGCAATCCTCTTCCCTTGAATCACCCAGAGTGCGCGCCGGACTTTCTTGACAATCATTTCAATCCGCCGCTGATTAACGCGTTCAACCTGCTTCAGAAGAGAGAAATCTGCGCCATGCTCCTCCGCGAGATAAATGAACGCCTTCAAGTCCTTCGGAAAGCAATATCCGCCAAAGCCGATGCCAGCACCCAAAAACTCGCGCCCGATGCGGTGGTCCAATCCGATGCCTTGAGTCAGGCTGGTGATATCGGCTCCCAACGTTTCACAAAGGTCAGCGACCATGTTAATAAAGGAAATCTTCGTGCACAGG
>JAJYJL010000279.1 GCA_021789565.1 Acidobacteriota bacterium | reverse complement strand
CTTCAGACGGGCCTTATGGAGTTGCGATTTTGAGTTTCCAATCGAGCAATTCATGATTTCAGCGATCTCATTATGTTCATAGCCTTCAACGTCGTGCAAAATGAACACGGTCCGGTAACCTGGAGGAAGTTCTGCAATGGCCCGGTTGAGCCCAATGCGGTCGATCGACCCGACCAGTCGGCGATCGTCATCGCCGTAATCCCGTTTGATCTGTTCGCCCTGAGAATTCTCCGTTTCATCCAGCGAGATCTGGTTCAGACCCTTCTTCCGGAGGTGCATCAACACAACGTTCACCGACAGCCGGTGCAGCCAGGTCGAAAACGCAGACTCGCCTCGGAAGGTTGCGATCTTTCGAAAAAGCTGCAAAAAAGCTTCTTGCGTAAGATCTTCCGCTTCCGTCGGATTACCGAGCATGCGAAGACATAACGAATAAACACGCCTTTTGTGCGCCTCGAAGAGCGCTGCAAAAGCCTCTTCGTCACCCCGCTGGGCGCGCGCAATCAACTGAGTCTCTGAAGCGGCTGCATATGCCGCGGATTTCTGTGGGCTCAACAATGCACACTCGGTGCCGCATCAAGACTCGATTTTATGATGCGGTGGCGAAAGTTGGAGTTGTCTCTTAAAAAAAAGTGCTTCAAAAGGGGCCACGCGGCCATTTGCTGGCCCCCGGCAGAACATTTCAGGGCCCTGTCAGCTTTGACACTACTGCCTTCCAGGAATCTCAACGACCGCCTTGCCAATCCCCACATTTCCAGCCATGTCGTAGGCTCGCAAGGTAATAACATGCTCACCCGGCTCAAGATCACCGGTTTTCACGGTAAACGTCTCGCTCCGGGAGTCGATGATCCCATCATCAGAATTAATCTCCTGCCAGTGATCCCCGCCGACGGAGATCTGAGCATTGTGAAGGGGCGAAGTCGTATCCTCAACGGTGAACTGCACAACCACCCGTTTATCTTTGGTTTCAGCGTGTTCCACAGTCACCGTCGGTGGAGTATTATCAATCCAGAACGGCGTACTCAACATCCGGTCTTTTCGGGCCGCCGCAGGCGGATTGGAAGGTGCGTCTGAGGCCACCAGCATGGCCGTATATTGGCCGTCGGCAAGGGTGGAATGGTCAAGTGTGTAGCTGGTCGATTTGATCTTGTCCTTCACCAGGTGCCACTTGGTCTCATCGGAGGACTTGAGGTAGAGGGAATACTCCAGGGTGTCATCGTTAGGGTCCGTCGCCTTCCAAGTAAGGATCACGGGGTTCTTTGTGCTGGCAGGGGCGCCTTGATTCGGGTCCGCGTAAGTGATCTGCGGAACCGCTGTCACGTTGATACTAGCGGCTGAAACACCGGCAGACGTTGCGCTGGCACTGGCGCTTGTTCGCTCCCCTGCGTTGCTGACATTGAACGATTGGATTTCAGGCGGAAGATTCTGATTCAAGTAGGCGACCGAAACTTCATCCAGGGAAGGCTGCGCGGACGCAGATCCTTGAAAGACGGCCTTCCATTGAACGTAGCGAGCGGGAGGACTCTTAATCTGGGACCCGTCCTTTTCGCGATAAGGGCCGGCCCAGTCGCTCCAGGTCTTGTCGGGCCGCTTGAAATTGCCGCTTCGCGTGTAAAATTCAATCGAACTCCCGGCAGGAGTTTTGCCCCTCCAACTGATGGCACCCCATCGGGAAATGAACTTCGTATCGTTCACGCGCGATTCATACGTCCCTTCACGCCCAACGGAAGATCCCATCCTGAAAAGCTTGGCGACATTGCTGGTCGCAATATACAAGTTGTTTCCCTCACGCATCAGGCGTGTGGCCACGGATTCGTGGGTTTCGGTCAGCAGCGTGAGATTATCACCGAATTGCGTTGGGTCCAGCTCAAAAATCTGGCCGTTTGAATCGGTCGAAAAGATAATCTTCTTCCCCAGCAACGCCAGTCCATAGGCGCTTTCAGTGTTGGAATTCCACAAAGGTTCGGCGGCAGAACTGGGGGAAATTCTGATTAATGCGCCCCGGCTCTGGGTCATCAGGAGATTGTTGCTGGTGGCCATGCTTGTCCCGGGGCGGATAAAACTGGGTGCGATAGGCTTCTTTTCCGTAGGAGGCTGAGGCTTTTGGGGCTTCTGAGGAACCTTATTGTCTTCTGACAAACCATTTTCAGTGTCGGCAGTTACCGTCATAACCTGGGTCGGAAGGGTTATCACCGGCGTGTTCGGCATCAGGATCGTCGGAACGCCCTTCCCGCCAGGTATGCCCAGCGCGGTCGCGTAAACGTTGCCCTGCCCGTCAACTACCAAGTCGTGGATTTCCGGCAAATTTGCCTGGTAAATCACAAAGCCTTTGCCATCGGGGGAAATCCGGTAGACGAGTCCGTCCGGCACGCTTCCCGCCAGCAGATTGTTGTGGCCGTCAAACGCCAGGCACATGATGTGGGTCTGGTTGCTGTCAAAGAAGACTTTGCCCTTCCCCGTCTGGTCAACCCTCAGAATTTGCCCCTGGTCGCCCGTGGCAACGTACAGGCGGCCCTCAGGATCGAAAAGCATCGCCCAGATGTACTTTGTATTGGGATTGTAGAACACCGAGGACTTTCCTTCCGGCGTCACCCGGTAAATCTTCCCCTCCGGCGAGCTTCCCACGTAGAGATCGCCGTCAGGGCCCACCGCCAGAGCAAAAACATCGGGCTCCTGGGCCTTGAAGAACAGGGTTGACTTGCCGGCGGCGGTTACTCGAAACACTTTCCCCTGGTGCCCGGTACCGATATAGAGATTGTGCTGGCGATCGGCAACAAGTGAAAGGGCCAGGGCTTCATCCGGATTGAAAACCATCCTGGCCTCGGGAGCCAATCCTAGTTCTCCATCCTGGCTGATGGAAACACCCGTCAGCTTCCCTTTGAGAAACTCTTTGAAATCACTCACTTGCCATATAGATGTCTCGACCCCTGAAAGCGAAAGCGGGGCCGCCACGGCAATTGCCAGAACAAGGAAAAGTAATTTCGTCAAAGGTTTCATGAACACGCTCTTGGAATGGATTCTAAGTTTCACCGCTTCCTTGACCGATGAAGCGCCCTGTCAGTTCTCCAGGTTTTCGACCTTCAAATAAAGCGTTTTTTCACCCTGGATCGTATACTTCGTCGCCTCCGTCTGGTAATCGCCGATCACCGAGGCGTTGCCGTAGATCACATTGCTGGAGACGGCCGGGTCCGACAAAAAGGTTTGCACCAGAGAAGGCGGAGGCGATGGATATTCCTCGCCCTGCAATGTCAGGGACCGCTGCGGGGTCATCAGGAGCACATAGAGCCGGTTGTTTCTGCGCATCCGGTTCAATGCCCGCACCAGTTGGTGCAGGTCACGCGGCGTTGTGCTGATGGGAGTCAGGCGGTTCTGAATCGCATTCAGGGTCACCCCGCTTCCCACAACCAGCGAGAGGTTCTTGTCGCTGACGCTTGCCGGAATATCGACCGGGATCTTTTCAACCACCGTCCCCCCGGAAGGCGTCCGGAGCAACCCGGTCACTTCGATATGGTCACCCGGTTTCACCTGCGACTGGGTGCTCCACACCTGTTCCAACGTCGCCACACGCATCTCATCTGTTGAGACAATGTTCAGGTCGATTCCCTGGATGCTCATCCCTGGGAAGTTGCCATCAAGAAGATAGTTCAACGGGGAAGAAACCGAGGCGCCCGCGACGACCGCCGTATTGACCTCCCCGGACGCAACGTCTTCAATCTTGACGGTCTCGCCGCCTTTCAGATGGATGCTTCCCCGCAGTTCCAGGGTGGACGGTCCCAAGCCTCTCTCAGTGCCGCTCAGCGTGGATATAATGCCCAGATTCAGGAGCAGCGGAGAAAGGAATGACTGCTCAACGATATCAAAGTTGTAGTCCGTCCTGGTATTCAGCGTCGAATCCAGATGGATATGGACCGGGATCATAGGCGCTTTTTCCCCAACCACTCCGTAGATCGCTCCAAAACGGTCCTGGCGAATAGTTCCCACCTCCGGCCCCGGCACGTCAATCTTGAAAGAGCTCGCCACACTCGGTACGGATGCCAGCACGTGCGATTGCGAAAAAGGTATCTCCGTCGGTCCCACCATCAGAAACCGGTGCCCGCAGGCGTATAAGTCATTTCCCTTTCGATATGTCACCGTACAATCGACATTCAGGTTCAAGTCGCCCTTCACCAGCGACAGGCTCACCATCGTCCCCGGCTCAGGCCCTTTGGGATTGGCCGGCATGTCTTCAGGACTGCTGGAAAGCGCCGCCCCCTGCATCAACTTCAGCCCCATCCGGTTGAACAGTGGCGAGTATGCATCCATGGCCTCGGCGGAAAAGCCGCCAAAACGGAGCGGAAGCAGCAGGTCGGTGAGCGCCGCGTTGCCGCTCGCCGGCGGCAGAAGCTTCATCAGGTTCTGAACGCTCAACTCATTGCCGGTCTCATCAGGAATCAGACGCATTGAACCGGCAGGATGGAGCGTTGTACCTGCAATCTTGAAAGGCAGGCTTGTCGATGCAGGCCGGACCTTTCCAGACGCGCCGGCCTTGGGAGGTTCGGGAACAACGTCCAGCATCTCCTGGATCGGAGTGATCCCCGCTATGGCTTCTTTGGAAAATGGAAAAGCCAGGGCCACCGCTCCCACCAGCTTGCCGTCCACATACACAGGACTTCCGCTCATGCCGGCAATCACCCCCGTCTCGGCCAGGGGTCCGCCCGACAGGCGCGCCAGGATCACGTCGTGTTTCGGCGCCATAAAGTTCTTCAGCACGCCCAGAAACTCAACCTGAAATTCCTGAACCTTGTTCCCCTGAAAAATCGTCCGGCCCACACCCTGAAGTCCCGGACGAACATCCTTGAGAGGGAAGAACTGGGTCTGGCCTTGGGCGCGGAGGGCAAATGCCGCCATCAGCACAAGCGCCGCGGCGGCGATGCACTTATGGATTCGCATATTGTAGGATTACCTTAAACACACCAACATTTAGTCTACGGGACAGCGAATTGATACGTCAAGCAAACTCAGGGCCGCAACTCAGGGCCGCCATGAGCGGTAGGTCTCTTCCAGCCGCCGGGTAAAATCCCCCGCGGACTCTCCGGGCAGGATTTTCATCAGATCGCCAACCCAGAGCTGCGCCTTGCCGCGGACAGGCCGTTCCTTGGTGCGCGGCCAGACCTCAAAAAGTCCCCGAATCAGCAAAGGAACCACGGGCAGTTGAAGCCGTTCCACCATGACGCCCACGCCGGGCCGGAACGGCAGCAGCCGGCCGTCCCAGGTCCGTTCGCCCTCGGGAAACAGCAGCGTGGAATACCCACGGTCAGCCAGGCGGCCCGCGTGCCGCAGCGCTTCCTGCGCCCGGCTGGGATCGTCTGATATCAGATACACGTTAAACGCCAGCCGCGCCCAGAACAACGCGGCTTTTGTATGTCCTCGCAAGGCGGCTTCGCCCATTGCGGGAGCGGCGCGGCGGCGAATCCGGGCCGGGAAAGATCGAAGGATGACAGCAGGATCAAGCAGGCTCTGGTGGTTGGACACAAACAGCACGGGGCCCCGAAACTGCCGCAGTTTTTCGCCTCCATAGACCTCCGTCTTGACGTAATAACGCAGCAGCGGAAAAGCCAGCAGCATCTGCAGCAGTTCTCGCCCCACCGCCGCCGCGCGGGAAAGGGGCCAGCGGGGCTCAGCCGGGCTTGCAATCTTTGGCGAGGATACAGGTTTTGCCGGCACGCGCTGAATTTCAGGCGGACCTTCCCTTTCCCCCGCAGTCGAAGGAACGGCGGCGGGAGCGGCAAGCTCGCTCGGCGCCTGGAGCAGTTTCTCCACGTCGCTCACAGTTTGCGCGCGGGCCAATTCCTGCTCGTCAAATGAATAGCCGGATGTTTCAAGCCACGTCAGCAACTCCACACGATCAAGCGACGACAGTCCCAGATCTTCGGCCAGGCGCGCCTCCGGCTGGATTCTTTCAGGTGGCGTTCCAAGCCGGGCGAGGAAATCGCGCCAGTCGTGGGCCTCGCCGGCCGCATCCGGAGGTCTTTGCTCGCCTTCCCCGCCGTTGACCCAGGCGGAAACCCTGCCCCGCTGAAGTTTGGATGTACTCAAGGTCCGCGGCAGCGAAGCTTCCGGCCACACCGAAAAGTCGCGGACCCGCTGGTGCGGCTCCAGCTTGCTATTGGCATCCTGGACCGCGGTTTCCAGATCGCCGCCTGTTGCTCCCGGACTCGGAACCAGCACAGCATGCACCACCGTTCGGCCGGCGGCGGCCTCCTTACCCACCACCGCGGCTTCCTTGATGGCCGCCTGCTCGCGCAGCGCCTTCTCCACGTCGTCCGGGTAAACATTCAACCCTTCCGCCGTCACAATCACATCTTTCTTACGGCCCAGGTAGACCAGGTTGCCGTTCTCATCCAACCGGCCCAGGTCGCCTGTATGCAGCCATCCGGCCTCAAAGCTTTCCCGCGTGGCCTCGGCATCCTGGTAATATCCCGGCGAAACGTTGGCGCCGCGGACCAGGATTTCGCCATCCCCGGCTATGCGGGTTTCCACGCCGGGAAGGGGTTTGCCCACTGCGCCCCGCCGAATCTTGAAGGGGTGGGTGATGGTAATGGCCGGCGCCGTTTCCGTCAGTCCGTAACCCTGGATGACGGCATACCCCAGCCGGTTCCAAAGCTGCTCCAGCTCCGCCGGAAGCGCCGCTCCGCCCACCACAAAGGCCCACATCTTCCAGCCCAGACGGCTGTGGAGGCGGCGAAATTTCCACCACCGCTTTGGGACAGACCAGCGCTCGTCGCCCGCCCGCTCAATCGCCGCGCCGGGATTGTCATACCCGTCTTCAGAAAGCCTCCCTTTGGCCCAATTTCCCATTACTTCAAGCTGCTGCGGCACCGAGACCATCACGGATACCCGCCGCTCCCTGATGGTGCGCGCCAGCATGGCCGGCGACTGGCCCTCCGGAAAGATCACTACGCCCCGCAGCAGTTGCGGAATAAACAGCGCTGTCACCTGGCCGAACAGGTGGCTGAGCGGAATCAGATGGAGGAATCGAATGGGATGGAAAGGAATGATGAGTTTTGCATAACGCCGGATCTCACGCTCGATCGGCTCAAGATTCGCCAGCAGGTTGCCGTGCGTAATCATCACGCCGCGCGGTTCTCCTGTGGTTCCGGAGGTGTAAACAATTTCCGCAAGGGCGTCGCGGCCGGCAACATCTGCTTCACCTGCGCCTGGCTTGGCCGGCGGCAAGCCGTCAATATCCTCGATGAAAAAACGTTCAATCTCACCCACCGTTTGTGGTTCCCTGCCGTCCTGAAGCGTGCGGGCGGTAATCAGCAGCGAAGCGCGGCTCCGGTCAGCGATACGGCGAAGAAATTCCGGCGAGAATCCCGCATCAACCGGCACTACGGTCACGCCAGCCAGGACGCATCCGTAAAAGGCCATGGCCCACCGCGCACCTGGCACGGCCCACAGAACCACTCGCGGAGCTTCACCTCCCGCTTCCGAACAGAATTGTTTTGAGCGAAGCCACCCGGCAAACGCCCGCGCCCGCTCCACCACCAGCCCGTAGCTGTATTCGCGGGAACGGTAAACCCCCTGTTCGATGAACGCCGTCTGCTTCTGAAGCCGGGCCATCTGCTGGATGTAGGATGTAAGCGTCGGCATGGGTCCCTTCGACTGGGGAAGAAAGGTTCGCAGTTTGCTGGCAATTCACCGGCAAGCCTCCCCAATCTGCAAAGTGCGGCCATTGAAACATTGATGTCAAGCTGAATGTTCCGCGACGGCCGAAAGGCGGGGGAACGGTTGTTTTTGCCTCAGCGCCGCACTGCCGATTCACGCAGCGCCCAAGAATCGCGATTGGAAAGAGGGAGGGACCTCCAAATAGCCGTTCACCCTCGCGGGATGTGTGGTATAGAGATTTTGTTGAGAATCTTTGACCCGCACCCGGAGGGTGAACGATGGAGCAAAGCCTACCGCAATTGATACTGCTGGACAAGCTGGAAAGGAGCGCGGAGCGGCTGACGAGCCTGGGCAGGCTGGTGGTGTTGGAGGAGATGGTGCGAGCGCTGAAAGTTTGGGAGAAAGTGGACGAGGAACTGGAAGGGCCGAAATCGGGGCGAGGGTATGACCCGCACGAATTCGTGCTGCCCTCGGTTTGGATGCTGCCCGCGGGCGGGAGGCGGCTGGAAGACTTGCGGGAGTTGCGGGCCTAGTATTACTATGTTAAGTCGTATCGTCACGAACCCGCTCGAATTTCGTTCCGCATGAGGGACAGAGTCCGCTCGATCTCACCAGCCAGGGCTGGATCGCGTGGAGAAT
>JAJYJL010000278.1 GCA_021789565.1 Acidobacteriota bacterium | reverse complement strand
TGCCGCCGGTCAGCATCGGGATGTTCAACCTCTCGAATGTGAGTTTGGCCGCGCAAATGAACATCTATTTTACCGGCGATCCCATCACCTTTGAGTTTGACTTCTGCGAGGAACACCACCCGTTTCTGCTGACCGTTTCTCTTTTTGGCGGCGGCGGCTATTTCGGCCTCACGCTCACGCCTGCCGGCATCCAGCGCATGGCGGCCGAGTTCGAGTTCGGCGGGAGCTTCTCCCTCAACATCGGAGTGGCCAGCGGCGGCGTTTACGTGATGGCGGGGCTTCTCTACCAGTACGCGAACGGAAATACGGAGCTGACCGGATACCTGCGGTGCGGCGGGTCGCTGGAAGTTCTGGCCATCATCACGGTCTCCGTGGAATTCAAGATGGGGCTGACCTACCTCTCCGCCGGCAACAAAGTATGGGGCCAGGCCACGCTGACCGTGGAGGTCCAGGTCCTCTTTTTCAGCAAGAGTGTTGATTTGACGGTGGAACGCGAGTTTGCGGGCGGCGGGACTGAGAACGCCGCCCTGTTTGCTGCCGGCGCTCCGTACCCGCTGGGACCCACCGCGGTCCATTTTGCGGATGAAATGAACGCTATCGACTGGCAACTTTACTGCGAAGCTTTTGCGTGAAAGGGAAATATTCATGGCGAAGAAGCAAACCATCATCTGGACAGCCCTGCCGAACGGAATCGCCAACGGACAACTGCAACTCTCCGTCTTCGTCTCGCTGCGCCTGCACACGGACGAAGGGCTGCCGCGTCCGACGCTCGGCCAGTTCGATGACTTCAAGAACTGGCCGGACAAGATCAAAGGCATGAAGTTTACGGCGCAGTTCGAAGGTCAGCAGCCCCTGGATGCCACCCGCGTGGGTGCAGCCCCGGAAGCAGAGCTGTGGAGTGCGCTGTTCAAAGATTCCACCTATGTGGAGCCTTACCAATTTGACGACTTTTCCAACCGGCCGGTGATTTCGCATCCCGTGCTGCAGCTCGATTCTTTTGTGAAGTCTCAATACCAGTCGGTCGGGATGGCCTCCCCCACGCGGCTGCCGTCACGGACCACCATTCTTGAGAAGCTCGCGCCTATTTCCCTGTACGCTTTGCCGGAAGCGGCCCCGTCCACGACCACGATGACCGTCAACCGCCGGGGGATGGTGGCGACACAGCACATTGCCGGGACGCCGGGCGCGCAGCATTCGCAGCCATCGCAGACTGCGAGGGCGGCGCAGCCTTCCTATCGCGTCGCGCGCCCGGTGGTGATTCCGCAGCACCTGACCAATTTTATCCGGACGCTTCACCCCACGCTCCAGCGGAACGCCAACCGCAACATCCAGATGCTGGTGCGCCAGCCTTACACTTTGAAGCCATCAACGGTGACCGCCTTCCAGAGCATCTATCAGGACCTGCAGCAGTACAAGGCGGTCCGGCCCTCCCCGCAGCGCCAGCCCGAACGGGACTTTCTGCTGGCCCGCATTTCGAACCCGGAGCTTCCTGAGACCATCGAGCCTATCCAGCCGCCCGAGATCGACTTCCACAAGATCGTTTCGAGCCTGGGAAACTACCCTGAAGTGATGAAAGCCCTGGGGCTGGTGATCAATCTGACGGTGCCGCTGCCGGCGGGTCTGGCTCCGAGTTCAACAGTGAAGGTTGCGCCCGTCTGGGCGCCGGATGCACAGCCATCCTCATTCAACTCCGACTTTTTGCCCAGGACGGCTTACGTTCTGGACACCACCCGGTCATGGTTCGCTCCGCGGCCGGAGAAGCCGGACTCGGACATCATCGATGGGCAGCTTAAGCTGAACGATCACCAGTCTTTTCCGGTGATGAGTGTTGACGTTGACGGATCGGCGCTGAAGATTGCGAACCTGGCTGACCGGCTTGCCTCAGCCACCCTGGCCGAATCGGAGAACTCTGCGGCCGGCGGCGAGCACCCGATGATGTTGCGAATGCCCACGTCCAACAACGGCGGCGGGCAGGCGCAGGCTTCCTCCGGTGCCGCCGAACAAGTTGAGCCCGGCACTCAAACGGTGCAACCGCAGGCCGCGGTTGGGTTGCCGGCCTTGCGGACCGGCGGCCTTTCGGTTTCGCGGGCGGGAAAAGCGGAATGGCTGGTCAGCCTTTTCTCACGGGCCACTCTCAACAACCAGGCCGTCGAGAAGAACACTCCCGACCAGGTGACGCTTTACGCCGAAGACGTCGTGCGCGGCTACCGCGTGGACGTCTGGGACTCGGAAACCAAAAGCTGGAATTCCCTCTGCCGGCGGGTTGGCACCTACAACTTTTTCGCGGCCAACCTTCTGCGCCAGTACCAGGATGAGGGCTTCGTGCAACTCGCTGCCACGCGGTCTTCGGTGCAGCCGGCTTCCGGAACGGACGATCAGCAGGATTTATACCTGCACGAGTCGATGTTCAACTGGAACGGCTGGAGCCTGTGCGCGCCCCGGCCGGGCAATGTGATCAGCCCGGAAGGAATCCCCCAGCGGTTGAACGACCCGGCGCAAGCCCAGCAGCGGGCGTCGAAAGATTTCCAGATGGTGGCGTCTTTTGTTCCCGTGCCGGGGTCGCTTCCCAAATTGCGCTTTGGCAGGACCTACCGGCTGCGGGCGCGGGTGGTGGACCTGGCCGGCAACAGCCTGGCCTATGACGCTCCCAGCGCGACCGATTTTTCCAGGGCCACGGATCCGCATCCTTACAACCGCTTTGAGCCTGTGGTTGGACCCGTGGCAGTTCTTACGAAATCCCTCGACGGAGAAAAGTCACCAGGCGAGGCCCTCTACCGCCCGGTGATCCGCAGCAACTTTGACAAGACTGCGCAGGAGTACGCGCCCGCCTACGCCCAGTTGGTTTCCGATTCGTCCTATAACGAAGCTGCTATGCGCATTGTCGCTCCGCCCAAGACCAGCGAACTGATGGCCGAAAGGCACGGGATGTTTGACCTTGATTCCGGCGCAATGAAGAAGGATCAGGCGGCTTATCAGATGATCGCGAACAAGGCGGATGGCGCTTTTGCGATTGATCCCATGACCAAGAACCCGGTCGAGAACAAGCTGGAGATACCCTACCTGCCCGACCCGCTTTCCCGCGGAATGTCCATGGTGCTACTGGACAAGGATGGCAACGTCGCCGGAACGGTCCCTGCAGTTGACTTCTATCCTCAGGGGGCTGACTGGCCGGAAGCGCAACCTTTTCTTATCAAAGTGGTGGAAGGGCAGGACAAGACCGTCTGGAACTGGGATGAATCGAGCCGCACGCTGACCGTGCAGTTGCCGAAGGCCGAAGTCGCAAAGTTTGAATTCAGCTCTTATCTCGGCGGCGGCCCAATGGGCAGCAGCAATCAGTCGCTGATGGGCGTCTGGAATTGGATACAGGAAGCGCGCCCGGGCAACATGGCCGAGATCCGCACGGCTGTCGAGCAGGGGCGGGCCTGGATGCTGACGCCTTCCCGGGAACTCGTGCTGATCCATGCGGTCCAGCAACCGCTGATCGCCCCGGCCTTTCATCATCTCTCGCCGAACCGCCACCTGGGAGAAACCTTTGCCTATATTGTGGACGACCACGCCATGCGCATCGACGGCAAGAGCACCATTAAGTTGGAAGTGGTTGCCAACTGGCAGGAGCCCATCGACGACGTCACGGATCCCAAGGGGCCGGGTATGCTGGACGGCAGCGCTCACGTCTACACCCGCGGCCTGGCCCGGGAGGATAACGAGATCTTTGACCCTCTGACCGTGGCAACGGCCTCCACAAGCCAGGGAGCGTCCGGTCCCTCTTCGCAGAAATTCCAGATGCGGACCTTCACCGTGTCAAAGAAGAAGCGGTCGAAGCAAAAGAATCAGGCTCAGCAGCAGCAAGCGGCGGCCCCCGGCCAGGAGACTTTTTCCCGGCAGGAATACAAGGCCCAGCCTGGCCTCGCGATCCCGAACGACGTCCGGCTCTTCCGGCCTCCGCAATATCACGTGGGGTTTGAAAACTTTGGCTATTCCTGGCGGCACGACTTTGGCGATACCAAGTACCGCAAAGTCAGTTACCAGGCTGTGGCCACCACGCGCTTCAGGGAGTATTTCCCCACCATGGAAGCCGACCAGTTGACCCGCAAGAGTTCCGTCGTTCAAGTCGACATTCCCAACTCCGCGCGGCCTGCCCGGCCGAAAGTTCTTTACGCGGTTCCCACCTTTGGATGGGATCGAAAGGATGGCGTTCGATTCGATGGGAAGATGAGTCCGGACATT
Source organism: Acidobacteriota bacterium (assembly GCA_021789565.1). The sequence goes on along the minus strand of JAJYJL010000278.1, from coordinate 4,088 downwards.
TCAGGGATGCCGATTTCGGGGATCAAAGGATATGGGGCCACCAGCAAACGCATGCCCGGCGGGCTGCGGATCTATCTCGACCGTCCCTGGTATTCCTCCGGCGCCGGCGAGTTGCTGGGTGTGGTGGTCTGGCCCGGCGTGTTGCAGGTGCCCATCCAGAAATCCGGCGTCGTGGTGGACCAGGGTGATCTCCCTACGCATCAGGCTGTGGGAGGTTCCGAGCAGGGCGGGAGCCAGAAGAAGCGAGTGGACCTGAAACAATTCGCCCGGATGGAGAAGTTCACCGCTGAACTGCCTGAGAGCCTCAAGCATGTGGTGACGCAGTGGGGCATGGATCCCATCTGGGCGTCGAACTCCCTGCCGGCGGATATGCCCACCTTCGGCCACTTCAAAAACACGACGCAGATTGGCCTTCGGCTCACGCTTGAGGAACTTGAAGGCCTGCAGGCTCCCAGCGAGGGTTTCTACCAAGTGGGAGTCGCCGCTTTCACGCCCGAGTACGACAAAGAGCGAGGGCTGTGGTACTGCGACGTGGAGATTGACGCCGGCCAGGCGTATATGCCTTTCATCCGCCTGGCGCTGGTGCGCTACCAGCCCCACTCGCTGCCGGACGCGCACCTCTCGCAAGTGGTGCTTGCGGACCTGGCGCAACTGACGCCGGAACGCACAGCCACCATCACCTACAATCCCAAGAACCCAACCAACATTGACATCGCGGTGGCGGGACTCAGTTACTCCGCCAGCAGCGCCGGCAAAGGTCCCAGCCTGGTGGAAGCCACCATTGAAAGCAATCCCACCGGCAGCGGCGACGAGACGGCGTGGATCCCGGTGCCCAACGGCACGGTGGTCCTGCAATCCAAGCCGCTGGGCATCTACAACGTCTGGCGATACCAGATGCGCCTGCACAAGCTGCAGGTTCCCAAGCACCAGGCGCTGCGGCTGGTGATCAGGGAGTATGAGATCCTCCCGGCGGACGCGCTGAACGAGCAGGGGCAGCTCATGTACACCATGGGCAAGCCCTTCGAAGGACGCCGGCTGGTCTATGCTGAAATCCTCAAGGTCCCGCCCATCCATTGAGCGTTTTGGATGATGGTGTAATTTTTACCCACTGTGTCATAATTAGACACGTTTTGCAAAACCCGCGATTTTCAAGCTCGTATTATTTATTTAAGTTATTTATTATAAATAACTTATAAAATATCGTCCCAAACGTCCCAAACGTCCCATTTGGGGGGATCTATGGGCAATATTAGGCTAGCAATGGGGGCTAATATTGGGACAGCGACCCCGCGCTTCGCGACGCCTGCCGGGCAGGCTCTGCCCGCGACTTCCTCTCCTTCTGGCACGGGGCCGGAAGCATTGCCGTCGCCCCTTTGTCGATGCGCCGCCGGGCAAAGCGCGGCGATTGACAAAGGCACTTGACAGACCGAGGGACCCGGCATATAGTCCTAACTATCTTATGTAGTGATATGCCCAACCGCGCCCAAATTCTTCCCGGCACGCTCGACCTGCTGATCCTCAAGGCGGTTTCGCTGGGGCGGCTGCACGGCTACGGCATCCTGCTGCGCATCGGGCAGATTTCCAAAGGCGCGTTGGTCATCGAGCAGGGAGCGCTCTATCCGGCGCTGTTCCGCCTCGCCCGCCAGGGATTGCTGAAAGCGGAGTGGGGCGTTTCGGAGAACAATCAGCGGGCCAAGTTCTACGAGCTCACGGCCGCCGGAAGGGAACGCCTGCGCGAGGAGGCCGACGGATGGAACCGCCTCGTGGCCGCGATCGGCGCGGCGCTCAAGGCGGAAGCAAGCGAGTTATAGGTCCCGGGTGACGGGTCTGCGGTCAAGGTTTTTGCACGACCGACTTTGTGGAGTGTCCATAAGTTAATACCCGAAACTCATGGCCCATAGTGTCCTGAATTAGAAGTTCGTTGAAGAAATGATGCGTGAGATGCTGCCATTCCGAGGGGCGATACTTTTGATCGGCCCGAGGGACCTGCTTTGTTTTCCGTCACGCGACCCAAAGCAGATTCCTCTCCCGCATTGCGGGACCGGAATGACGGGCATGAGGGTTTTTGTGAAAGGGCACGAGTTTACTCGTGCCGTCAACCAACGCGGCCGGGCGCCGGCTTTAGCCGCTGAGTCTTCTTCGTTGGAACTGTCGGCCCGACTCAGGGGCTGAAGCCCCACCCAATGGGGACACTTTCGCGGCACGACTAAAGTCGTGCCCTTTCTCTAAACCACTACCTCGTGACTAAGGCGTGCCCTTCGCAAAGACCCGCCGTTCCACGTATAAAGCCGCGCCGTTTCGCAAAAGGCCGCTGCTGCGCCGGGCCGCCCGTTTCCAGTGTTTCCCTGCCTGCAGAAATCGAAAACATAAGCCTTGAATAATTGTTACATTAGATTTAATCTAACTCCTTCATGGATGCCAAAGCGATCAAAGATTCGCTGGAGGCCAATGGCCTGCGGTGCACGCCGCAGCGCTACGCGGTGATGGCCTTCCTGATGGCGAACTCCAGCCATCCCACGGCTGCGGAAATTTTTGAAGCCGTCAATCGCGCCGACCCGCGCTGTTCCAGGGCCACCACTTATAACAATCTGCGCGACCTGGTGCAGGCGGGCCTGGTGCGTGAAGTGGCGGTCGAGGGCCGCTCCGCGAGGTTCGATGCGAAGGTCATGCGGCACCACCACTTCATCTGCGATCGCTGCGGCACGGTTGAGGATATGGAATGGTACGACGTGCCCCGTCCTGCCGCGGGTTCGCTCGGCAAGCGGATCCTTCGCCAGTCGGAACTGATTTTTCGGGGGCTCTGTGCGAAGTGCGCTCCGCGGCGGGCGTCGCGTTCAATGTCCCGGCAGTGTGGATAAGGTATTCAGCGCTCGCGCCACCCGGCAGGGCAGGCGGCGATGGCGCGAATTGAAAAACGAGGAGGAGAACAACATGGGTAACGAACTCAACACAACAGCGAGGCCGGCTGCTCCCGTCAATCTGGGGCAAGCCTCCTCAACCGAAAGCAAGTGCCCCGTCGTACACGGGACCACGAATGTCGGAATGAGGTCGAACAGCGACTGGTGGCCGAACCAGTTGAACCTCAGGATACTCCACCAGAACTCGCCCCTGCCCAATCCCATGGGCGGGAAGTTCAACTACGCCAAAGAATTCAAGAAGCTCGACTTCAAAGCGCTGAAGAAGGACCTCGAGGCGCTGATGACCGACAGCCAGGACTGGTGGCCGGCGGATTTCGGCCATTATGGGGGACTCATTATTCGCATGGCGTGGCACGCCGCCGGCACCTACCGCATCGGCGATGGGCGTGGCGGCGCCGGCACCGGCCAACAGCGCTTTGCGCCGCTCAACTCCTGGCCGGACAACGCGAACCTCGACAAGGCGCGCCGGCTGCTTTGGCCGATCAAGCAGAAGTATGGCCGCAAAATTTCCTGGGGCGACTTGATGGTTCTTGCCGGTAACGTGGCCTTGGAGTCGATGGGCTTCAAGACCTTCGGCTTTGGCGGCGGGCGCCTCGATGCCTGGGAGCCGGACGAGAGCGTCTATTGGGGCAAGGAGAAGGCATGGTTCCCTGATCCTGCCAGCGACGAGCGCTATACCGGCGAGCGGGCCCTCGAGAATCCGCTCGCTGCCGTGCAGATGGGTTTGATCTATGTGAATCCGGAAGGGCCGAACGGCAAGCCTGATCCCAGGGCCGCTGCCATCGACATTCGCGAGACCTTCAAGCGCATGGCGATGAACGACGAGGAAACGGTCGCGCTGATTGCCGGCGGTCACACTTTTGGCAAGACGCACGGCGCGGGCGATGCCGCGCTGGTGGGCCCGGCGCCCGAGGCGGCGCCCATTGAGCAGATGGGCCTCGTCTGGAAGAGCCGTTATGGCACAGGCAAGGGCAAGGATGCCATCACCGGCGGCCCGGAAGTCACCTGGACGGAAACCCCAACCAAGTGGAGCAACAACTTCTTCAAGAACCTGTTCGGTTACGAATGGGAGCTGACCAAGAGCCCGGCCGGCGCCTACCAGTTCCAGGCGAAAAATGGCGCCAAGCCAATTCCGGATGCCTACGACCCGTCGAAGCATCACGCGCCAAC
>JAJYJL010000277.1 GCA_021789565.1 Acidobacteriota bacterium | reverse complement strand
AATTTGCCGCGGACCTCGTTTCACCTGCCATCCCCAGCCAATGAACTTGACATCCAAGAGAAAGTGTCACCAGGCAATGTGTAGATAATTGCCAAAAAGTGAATGCGGAATTTACTATAGATAGAAGGTTGGGTCTTCAGCCGGGATGATGAGTAAGAAAGGACTGATTTGAGGACAATTCCCTATTTCTTGTTGATATTCCTAAGCGCCACGCTTCAATGTTTTGGCATCAGCTCCGGTCAATGTTCGGCGGGAACCCCCGTCACCCAATTCCGGCTGATGCTGGTGCCGGAGCATGGCGGGCATCCCCTTTCCATCAATTCGGTCAACGAAGTTCTGCGCGGCCAGAATCTGAAATATGAGCCGTCCTCATCGGATCAGAAAAACGCGCCCAAAGGCAAAATCGCCATCATCCTTGTGCCGTCCTCAAAAGGGAAACCCAGCAAGATCGAAGTCCTCAAGCCGCAACCCGCCGGTACCGTCGAGGAATGGCGGGTGCCTGTTCGCGCGTCGATCGTGGGCATGGTTTACGGCCCGCACGGGCTTGATGTCAAGAAGTTCAATTCCCTGGTTGAGCATAACCAGACCCTGATTCCTCAGCTCGCGGATTACGCCGAAAAGGCTGCAACGGTGGAAGCTCTGGTCCAGACCCTTTCCCAATATGAGCAATCGCCGCCGGCCAGCCGCGATCTGGACGCGGTGCTGAAGGGTTTTTCCTCGCAGTACGGAGTGGCGCTGCCGTCCATTAACTCAACGGCACCGGCCGACCAGCAGGCCTCGCAGTTGTTGCACGCCGTCGTGCCCGCGCTTTCTTCATACGATCCGCTGGCGGAGAAGGGAGGCTCCTCGACGCTCCAGCAATCCGCAGGCGTTGCAGCATGGGTAGCGGCTCTTTTCTGGGGCAGTACGCCGGTGGGGCTGGCGGCGGGGGGCGCATCGTTACTGCAAAACATGCGTACCCTGATGTTTCCTGATACGGACTTCCGCGCTGCCTTCGCGCAGCCTTCAAAGTCAAACAACCTGGAACTCTGCACCACCCAGAAGCAAGCTGCCAAACGCATGCGGACAGCCTATATGTGGGTGCGGCGGGTGCCTGACACCGGCCCGCCCGCGGCCTCCCTCCCGGCAACGGCGCACGTCCCGCTGGACTGGAAATCTGAAGTCAAGGTGACTTGCGCAACACGGGGGCAGCTCAGGGATCTGCCTCGTGCCCATGACTGGCGGCTGGTTTCTGATGACCGCCACACCTCGGTACCCGTCAAAGTCGACGTGGGTTCCTCTGCCGACACCCTGACGCTGGATCTCAAGAAGGCCAAGGTGATACCCGGCAAATACAAACTGGCCGCCCTCTGGGACTGGACGCCGTTTGACGTGGCCGGGACTGTGGAGGTCCACAAGTTTGCCGACCTTTCAACGGCAAAGGTGACGCCGGAATCCGAAGACAATCTCGTGCAGGCAAACGGAAAGGTCACGGTAAAGCTGACCGGCCCCGATTTCGAGTTTGTGCATCAACTGGCCCTGGTGAAAGCGGGCAGCCAGAACGCCACCGCGAAGCACCTTTCCTTCAAGCTGGACAAGGAAATGCAGGGAGGCGAGCAGCACAGCCTGCACACCGAAGTCGACACCACAAACCTAGAAGCGGGACGCTACCTGCTGATGCTGACTCAGTTGAACGGCGCCATCCAGGACGTGCCACTGACCATCCATCCGCCCAATCCGAAGCTTTCCAATCTGCCCTTGCGGGCGAACCTGGGTGAAAAGGAACAGACCCTGACGTTGCAGGGATCAGGCCTTGGCCGCATTACCCGCATCACCGGCGAGGGCGCGGAGTGGACTCTGGCTCCCGCGCCCGGAGATAATAGCGAACTGAAGGAGCGCAAAGTCACGCTTCAACTAGGCCCAAAGGCGCACAAGGGTGAATTCCTGAATGCCAGCCTTTACGTGGAGGACATCAGCAAACCCCTCCCAGTGGCGGACGCCATCCATGTGGTGGGGCCGCGCCCGAAAATTACGGACGTGCGGGCCTCTTTCCCAAAGGAAACCGACATTGCGCTGGGCAAGAAGGAAATCCCGGCAGGGTCGGCCGTCAGCTTCGCCATCCACGCCGAGCATATGGGCGCGAATCCTGCGGTTACCCTGGCCTGCAACAACGACAGTGAAACCCGGCAGGCGCTCACCCTGCATCCTGGTGAAAACAGCGGAGCGTCCCAGCTTGATTTCGCGGGCAGCGACGTCCTGTTTCTTTCGGTTGATCCCGGGACTGTTGGCCAGTCGGGCTGCCTGCTGGACGCCACCGTCACCGACCCGGTGACCGGCAGTTCGAATGCCTACGACCTGGGGCGTGTGACGCGCCTGCCGCAGATCACAAAGTTCAGTTTAAGCAACCAGAAACTGGGAGACGCTCTTTATGAAGGGACGTTGGAGGGCCGTGATTTGCAGATGATTGAACAAACTGGCTGGAGCCCGGATACCGGCTACCCCGTGCAAGGCATTCCCACTCCCGTCCCCGGAAGCAGCCAGGAGCAAACCCTGAAAATTGAAATGCCCTGGCCGCCGCCCGGCCCTCACGCTCCCATCTATGTCTGGCTGCGCGGTGAAAATACAGGCCGGCTGACCGAAATGCGATATTAGCTGCGCGCCCGGCTGGTGCGGATGTCGCTTCTCTCGCGATGTCTGCCAAACCCTCTGCCATCAAATATCAGGAGAGCCGGGCATCAGCCCGGCCTTTACGCGCTCTCCCCACCGCCCCCCACCAACTTGTTGGTCAATTTTGAACAGACACGGTACCAGGAATTGCTTATACTTCTTGATCGGCGCTTTCAGACTGGAAGCTCCGGGTAAACTGTCAGCCACGCTGAAAAGCAATTGCATGGCGCAGTAATTTCCAGAATCATATTATGAGGGAATAGTGATGCCTCCACCCCAGACGCGAGATTTGGCCCAGCAGCTTATTGCCCACGAAGGCGCGGCGGGCAACACCTCCGAGCCGATGGAATTCGCAGCCTTTCGCGTCTGTGAGGCATTGCGCCGGCCTCTCTGTGATCTCGCGGGAGTCGCCGGGTTTCGCTCGCTCCTTTCCCGGGCTCTAATGCTGGCCAGGGCGGAGGCTCCCAGCCTTAGCGCGGTGCAGGTGGCGGCGGATGGCTCCTTACAGGGTCTGAATGAGCTTCGCTCGCAAGTTGACAAGGACCAAGCCAGGGAGGTTGGAGTAATTCTCATTGCCCAGCTACTCGGGCTGCTTCTTTTCTTCATTGGCGAAGCCGCGACAATGCAGCTGGTGGCATCTGAAGTTCTCCCCTACTATAGGTCCCTGCCGAACATTGGTACACCCATAGGTTTTGAAGCGATCCTGAACGAAGTTGACCAACTCAAAAACGTCAGTGCGCGTCTCGATGAACTGGCGGAGCAGCATCCGCCCGTCACCGAAGCGCTGTTGACTATCGCGGGAAACGTTCGCAACACTGCCACTTTATTGGGGGTGCTGGTGGCGGTGAGAAGCCCCAGGCCGAACTGAGTGCAGCATCAGCCTCTTGCACGGAAAAAGAAACAATGAGTCCTCCGGTGACGCGAAAATTGGCCCGGCGGCTGCTTATTTACGAAGCCGCGGCGGGGAAGGGCTCCGAGCCCACGGAATCAGCAGCCTCTCGCGTCTGTGAGAAGCTGCGCCAGCCGCTCTGCTCACTCACGGGAGTCGCCGGGTTCCGCTCGATCCTTCTCCGGGCTCTAGTGCTGGCCAGGTCGAAAGCTCCAAGCCTTAGCCCGGTGCAGGTCGCGCCGGATGGATCCCTGAAGGGTCTGGACAAGATTGGGCCGCAAGAAGAGAAAGTCAAGAACCAGGCGGTGGAGGCTGGAGTCATTCTCATTGCCCAGTTACTGGACCTGCTTCTCCTCTTCATTGGCGAAGGTATAACGTTGCGGCTGGTCCAGGATGTGTGGCCGGAGGCCGCCTTCAGCACTCGCAATTCCGGGAAGGAGAAGAAAACTTGAGCACGCAAGATAAAGTCACCATCAACAAACTGCCGACCGGGGTCCCGGGCCTCGATGAAATCCTGGGCGGCGGTATCCCGGAATTCTCTTTTAATATCATCGCCGGGGCCCCCGGAAGTGGCAAGACCACGCTGGCGCACCAAATCGTGTTCACCAACGCGACGCCGGAGCGCCCTGCCCTCTATTTCACCATCCTTGGCGAACCCGCCATCAAAATGCTGCGCTACCAGCAACAGTACTCATTTTTCGACCAGGCCATGCTGAACAAAGCCGTCCGCTTCATCAATCTAAGCCAGGTCGTGCTCGAGAAAGACCTGGACGGGGTCCTGGAAGAAATTGCGAATGAGGTGCAGAAAGCGAGCCCCGGCCTCGTGGTGGTGGACTCCTTTCGCACCGTGGTGCGGAAGGCTTCCGGCGGCACCAGCGACGTGGAGCTGCAATCCTTCATTCAACGCCTGGCGCTGTTCCTGACCAGTTGGCAGGCAACGACTTTTCTCATCGGGGAATACACCGAGGGTGAGATCCGTGGCAATCCCGTGTTCACGGTGGCCGATGGCCTCTTTTGGCTCTACCAGGCCGCGGATCGAAATTCCATTGTGCGCAAGCTCCAGGTGGTGAAACTGCGCGGGCAGGAATCCGTGCCCGGCCTGCACACCTTCCGCATTACCCATGCCGGGCTGCAAGCCTTCTCCCGTACCCTGGGTCTGGGCGGACAACACCGGAAAATTCCCAGCGCCCGGCGCCTTTCCATCGGCATTCCGGAATTGGATAAGATGCTCGGGGGGGGCATTCCCCAAGGCGATAGTGTGCTGGTGGCGGGGGCTTCGGGGACTGGAAAATCGGTCCTGGCAACTCAATTCATTGCCGAGGGATTGCGTCAGGGAGATCCGGGAATTGTGGTGGTTTTTGAAGAACGGCCGCAGGAGTATGCGGAGCGGGCGGGCAGCTTTGGTCTGGATTTGAAAACTCCGCGGCAGGAAAAGAAACTGGAGATCCTCTACCTTCGCCCTCTGGACCTGTCCGTGGATGAAACCATGCACGAGATACTCGATGCTGTCCACAGGATTGGGGCCAGGCGACTGGTGATTGATTCACTCGCCGGCTTTGAGATGGCGCTGGCGCCCAGCTTCCGCACGGAGTTTCGCGAATCGCTCTACCGGATGATCACCGCTCTGACGGGGATCGGGGTGACGATTCTCAGCACAGTTGAGATGGATGAGTCTTTCACGGCATTCCCGTTCAGTACCTACTCGATCTCCTTTCTCACCGATGACATTATCCGGCTTCGGTACATCTGCATAGGCGACCAACTTCGCAAGATCCTGGTGGTGATCAAGATGCGCGGCGGCAAACATAGCAACGACATCCGCGAATATGCGATCACCTCCAAGGGCGTTGTCATCTGCGAGGACCGCCTGGCGGATTATCAAGGCCTGATCACTGGGATTCCTGAGCATTTGAACCGGGCCGTTCCAAAAAAAAAGCCCTCACCTGAGTCGAAATCCAATAGCGAGGGCTAAGAGCCATCCGGCGCCGGGACTCATAACTGGATCCATTGCTGGCGAATCAAAGATTCCCTTGTGTGGCTCATCAGCTCATACGGTTGGGACGGCTTGAGGTGGCACTTTTCGGATATCAGGATTGTTTTCGGTAGAAGACGTAAAAGAACACCAACACACTGAAACTCGCGGACAAATAAACCAGCGACGCGACCAGCGCCATCGCCGGGATCAAATCACGCAAGACTCCCAATAAGGTTGAAATGAAATGTGCGGCTAGCAAAACGGTGAGTAGGACTGTCCCGACCAATGCCAGAAGGGCCGCATTCTTGAGGCTCATGTTCGGAGTATGAATGCTTTTACCGGCACTTGCAAGCGGGAGCCGACCCTTCGAGGGTCGCCCAGCCGTACGGTTTTCTCGACAGCATCAAATCCGGGTCGAGCCTAAACCAAGAGAGCATAGGTTCTGCCCTGCCGCCAAGGGTTTAGTAATCGCCGAGGGGCACCTACGCCGGGCACTTTGACGTATGACGGCCTTCTCGGAATGTGACCGCATGGTCTCCGAGCTGGATCCCGGAGTACACTCGGCGGCAGTGCGGAAGGGATCGCCTCCATGCTGAACCATGACGGCAACCGTTTCGCGAATTTCTCCTCAAGCTCCTTCCGCATTGGAACACTTATCACCGCTTTCCCCGCATGGTTCACGGCTTCGGCTTGCACGATATAAAGAATTCATTCCCGGATGGGCGCCCTTCGGGGTTTGAAATTGAAGATTTTAGATTGCAGATGAGGAAGCCGGTGGTCGCGGTCCCGCGGCTAAAGCCGCGCGCAACGGCGACCGTTTTCGGCACGGATGAATCCGTGTGCTTTCACGTAAAGAGACGAGAGGAAGTCAGACCGGGAGGCTCCAGCCTTTGGCGCCGCGATTGTCGGGAGTGAGCACGGAGTACTGGGCTTCCACGCCCTTTCCCCGCAGGATCTGGGAGATGGCTTCACCCACTTCGGGTGCGCTTCCTTTGGTAAATGCGAGGATCGACGGCCCTGCGCCGCTCAGGCAGATGCCCATCAGGTTCGGATGCTTTATTGCCAGGACTTCGCTGAGGCCCGGCATCAGGGGCGCGCGGTAGGGCTGGTGGAGGCGGTCGTCAAAAAGCGTGGGGAGGAAATCCACTTTGCCGGAAAAAAACTGGGCTGACAGCACAGCCGCCCGCTGGAGATTGTGGGTGACGTCCGCCCGTGAATACTGGGCAGGCAGCACCGCCCGGGCCTGCTCCGTTGGCAGCGCGTAGGCGGGAATCACCAGCGCCAGGTGGAACAGGTCGGGGACCGGGGAAGAATAGGCCTTCACGCGCTGGTTTTCCTCGACGGCCAGCGTGAAGCCTCCGTGCCATGCCGCCGCAACATTGTCGGGATGCCCCTCGATTTCCGTCGCCAGTGAAACCAGCTCGTCGTCATAAAGCGCCCGTTCCGTCAGCCAGTGCGCCGCCGCGATGGCCCCCACAATGGCCGCTGCGCTGGAACCCAGTCCCACGCCGACCGGGATCTGATTGTTGATTTCCAGATTGAATCCGTGGTCTTTGCCCCAGAGGCGCAGCATTTTCTTCATGCTGGATGCAATCAGATTGCTTTCATCGGAGGGAATCCGGTCCGGATTGACGCCCTGGTAGTGAACGCTGACGTCAAGATCGGAACGGCGCGTAACATGGACGTCGAGATAGAGGCTCAGCGCCAGCGCCGCGCAGTCAAAGGCGCACCCGAGGTTGGCACTGGTTGCAGGAACACGTACTGAACCGCGCTGGGGCATGGGCTTACCGGCGTCCGGGACAGAAGGGTTGTGATGCCTCCGCCGGAGCGCCTCCGGCAATGGCGGGAATTAACAGGATTTCATCACCGTCGTTGAAACTGTATTGCAAGCCGCCCAGAAAACGAATGTCCTCATCGTTGACGTAGATATTCAGAAAACGATGTGGGGTGCCGTCTTCGGCGCAGAGCACTTTCTTGAAGCCGGGAAATTTTTGTTCGAGCCCGTCAAAAAGCTCGGTAAGGTTCTGGGCCGCGGTTTCAAAGCTTTCGGCACCCTCGGTGTACTTTCTCAACGGCGGGGGAATACGAACTATGATTTGCAAATGAGTTTGCCTCCGGTTCTAATAATCTCGCTGAAGCTCCGGGGCGCCTGGTCTGCCCGGGCTCCCGGTCATCCCGCGCCTCAGGTGCTGGCCGTGGCGTGGATGTTCAGATAACGGTCCTCAAACGCTGCAAGCTTCGGCCGGATCGCCTCATCCGCCCCGACCTCTCCGCTGACGGCGCCAATGGTCTTCAGTCCGTTTCCGGTAATGGCCAGCACCATGGATTCATTGGGATTCAAAAGCCCGTTCCGGATCAGCTTGCGCGCCACTGCAACCGTCACGCCGCCGGCGGTTTCGGCGAAAAAGCCCTCGGTCTCGGCCAGCAATCGAATGCCTTCAACCACTTCGGCGTCGGAAACGTCTTCACCTGCGCCGCCGGTTTCCTGAATCATCTTGGAAGCGTAGAAGCCGTCCGCGGGGTTGCCGATGGAAAGGGATTTTACAATAGTGCTGGGCTTCTGCGGGACGATTTCGCAGGTCTTGTTTTTAACCGCCGTGGTGATGGGCGAGCACCCCGTCGCCTGGGCCCCGTAAAATTTTGTCGCCGCCGGCTCAATCCAGCCGAGCTTCTGGAGCTCGCCAAAGGCCTTGTGGATCTTGGTGATCAGCGAACCGCCGGCCATGGGAACCACAATGTTCTGCGGCACCCGCCATCCCAGTTGCTCTGCGATCTCGTAGCCGAAGGTCTTCGAGCCCTCGGAATAGTAAGTGCGCAGA
>JAJYJL010000276.1 GCA_021789565.1 Acidobacteriota bacterium | reverse complement strand
CGTTACAGTTTCGCCGAGATCCTCTCCGAGACAGTCGTTCAGTCGTTACACGATTCGTGCAGGTCGGAACTTACCCGACAAGGAATTTCGCTCATGTTGTCTCCGGCTCTTTCAAGCCGGCATGGACTATATCTTTATCCAGCAGGTGCCTAATGGCTTCACGTTTGCACGTGTTCATGCCACTGGCGATCGACGCTATTTTCCGGATGCCTTCAAGAGCCAAGTGCTCTTGAAGCTTCATCAGGCGCAGAACATCCCGAAACTTGAGGAAATCAATCTGCTTCTTCGTTTTAAGCGGATGCTTCTCGAAGAAGGCGGCGACCTGCCGCAGGTTTTCCAGTTTCCGAATCCGCAACTCCCAACGGTCCTCGTGGTCTTGGCAAACTGAGCCACAGCCAAAGAACCGCTTAAGTCCGTGCAGGACCGGCAGGTCCCGCATGTGCTGGACAATGCGGAATTCAGGGATTACTTGATATCCTGTGGACGTCTTCGGATTGCGCTGGATGCCCACAAAAAAGCAACCCTCGCCATCCACAAAGCCGACCACCCATTCCGGAGTAAGTTCCATAGCATCGATAACTGGATACTCAGCGTGTAGTCTCTGAGGAACGCGCGTGAACGCTTTCCTGCGGATTGTCCAATCTCCAGCCATTTTTACGCCCAAGGAATCTGAGCGTAGGCTGAGCTCTAAGGAGGTTCCCGCATACAGCCGAGTGCAGCCTTCGAATTACTCCGAAGGCGGGCAACGTGTCGTTACCTTAGGACCGTTATAGTTACGGCCGACATTCACTGGGACTTAAAGACCGAGCTTCGCCTTGCGGCTAACAAGATCTCTTAATCTTTCAGCATTGGTCACGTGTCACACCCTATACGTCGTCTTGACGACTTTGCAGAGTGCTGTGTTTTTGTTAAACAGTCGCTAAACGCAATTTACTGAGACCCGCCGGCGCCGCATTGCTGCGGCCTCCATTGGGCACCCCTTCTCCCGAAGTTACGGGGCTAATGTGCCGAGTTCCTTAGAGAGGTTTCTCTCGCGCGCCTTAGTGCGTTTACACTCACCCACCTGTGTCGGTTTACGGTACGGACGACTGGGGGAACAACTGCAGACTTTTCTCGGCACCTTCTCCACCGGTGCGCTTCGGGTCACCCCTAAGCTCAGCATTCGATTGCCTAACCGATGTTTTCCAATGCGTCATCCGCAGCCTTAACCCCAGCCGGCGCAGGAATATTTAACCTGCCGTGCATCCACTACGCCTTACGGCCTCGTGTTAGCTTCCGGCTAACCCTGGGAGGACGAACCTGGCCCAGGAAACCTTGGGTTTACGGCGACCGGGATTCACACCCGGTTTATCGCTACTCGTGTCTGCATTCTCACTGATCAGCGCTCCACCGTCCGTTTTCGTCCGGCTTCGCCGCACTGATCACGCTCTCCTACCACTCGGTTCCGACGAATCGGAACCGAATCCATAGCTTCGGTATGTAGTTTAATCGCCAATCATTTTCGGCGCGACATCGCTCGATGAGTCAGCTATTACGCACTGTTTAAATGGTGGCTGCCTCTAAGCCAACATCCTCACTGTCTGTGCAACGTCACATCCTTTCCACTTAACTACATTTAGGCACCTTAGCTGATGGTCTGGGCTGTTGCCCTCTCGGCGACGAACCTTATCGCCCGCCGCCTGATTGCTGTGATACTGAGATCCAAGGTATTCGGAGTTTGATTGGTTTTGGCAACCTGGTGGGGTCCCTAAGCCATTCAGTGCTCTACCTCCCTGGAGTACTTCCACAACACTCGCCCTCAAGCGATTTCGGAGAGAACCAGCTATCACGGGGTTTGATTAGTCTTTCGCTCCTACTCTCAAGTCATCTCAGGATTTTTCAACATCCACGAGTTCGGTCCTCCACTGCGTGTTACCGCAGCTTCAACCTGCTCAAGAGTAGATCACCTCCGCTTCGGGTCTATTGCCCGCGACTGAAGTCGCGCTATTGGCACTCGGTTTCCCTTCGCCTCCGTTGCAAAACAACTTAAGCTTGCCACGGACAATAACTCGCAGACTCATTATGCAAAAGGCAGGCAGTCACCCCCTGGAATTTACGATTTGCAATTTTTGATTTTCGATTGGTCCCAAGACTGCGCTCATTGCGCGCCTGGTTCCAATCTAAAATCGCAAATCTAAAATCGCAAATTCCAGGGGGCTCCTACACATTGTAGGCATATGGTTTCAGGTACTATTTCACTCCCCTAGCAGGGGTTCTTTTCACCTTTCCCTCGCGGTACTAGTTCACTATCGGTTGCCAAGGAGTATTTAGCCTTATCCGGTGGTCCGGACAGATTCATGCAAAGTTTCACGTGCATCGCATTACTTGGGATACCCCTAGGGGGCTTCGAGCTTTCGCGCACCCGGCTCTCACGGTCTCTGGCCGACCTTTCCATGTCGTTACACTAGCTTTCCACCTCCCACGTTGAGGTCCCGCAACCCCGGGAAGACAAGTCCTCCCGGTTTAGGCTGTTCCGCTTTCGCTCGCCACTACTGACGGAATCGCTTCGTTTTCTTTTCCTGGGGTTACTGAGATGTTTCACTTCACCCCGTATCGCCTCGCCGGACTATGAATTCATCCGGTCGATACCCCGCCAATTGAATGTAGAGTGTCGAGTGAAGAGTGAAGAATGAAGGCACACGCTGGAGTTCGCCCCGCGCGCGCAAGGATTAACTGTCTTTCATTCGGCACTATGCACTTTTCATTATGCACTCAATTGGCGGGGTGGGTTGTCCCATTCGGAAATCCACGGATCAAAGCCCATTTGCGGCTCCCCGTGGCTTATCGCAACTTGTTACGTCCTTCATCGCCTCTTGGCACCAAGGCATTCACCATAAGCCCTTAGTAGCTTGATCACAAAGTTTACCTCTTCATCCCCTCGACAGGAATGAAAAGAACTCAGCGAACTGTAATTTGCCCTAGTTATCTACCTATGTGCAGTTGTCAAAGAACATGGCCGACTCTCCTCGCTCAAGCGGTTTACGCCCGAGCGATTCATTCCGGCAAAATCCGGTCCAGTTGAAATCTGAAATTTCAAACCTGAGATGTTCGTGCAAGTGGTGGGCGTGACTGGACTTGAACCAGTGACCCCGCGCTTATCAAGCGCGTGCTCTAACCAACTGAGCTACACGCCCAAGCGGCAATGCCGCGATTTCAAATTTCAAATTTGAGATTTGAAATCCAAATCTGGTGGAGCTGAGGAGATTCGAACTCCCGACCTATAGCTTGCAAAGCTACCGCTCTACCAACTGAGCTACAGCCCCGTTTGGATTTGCGATTTTAGATTTTCGATTTGCGATTGTCGCCAGCATGACCGGCGAGACTTCAATCGCAAATTGCCAATCGAAAATCGAAAATGCCTAAAGTTCGATCTCAACCACTTGCGAAAGAGCATGCCGCTCATTGCAAAACTGAATTGTGCGATAAGCCGAGCCCGTCCGAAACTTCAAATTTGGATTTGAGATTTCAGATCGACCTAGGCATGCGGTTTTTACCCCGCACCCATGCTTCTCCTTAGAAAGGAGGTGATCCAGCCGCAGGTTCCCCTACGGCTACCTTGTTACGACTTCATCCCAATCACCATCCATACCTTCGGCGCCTGCCTCCTTGCGGTTAGCACGGCGACTTCGGGTACAAACGGCTTTCATGATGTGACGGGCGGTGTGTACAAGGCCTGGGAACGTATTCACGGCGCCGTAGCTGATGCGCCATTACTAGCGATTCCAACTTCACGCCGTCGAGTTGCAGACGACGATCTGAACTGGGCCCGGTTTTTGGGGATTAGCTCCACCTGACGGTCTCGCTTCCCTTTGTACCGGGCATTGTAGTACGTGTGCAGCCCTGGCCGTAAGGGCCATACTGACTTGACGTCATCCCCACCTTCCTCCTCGTTTAAGCGAGGCAGTCTGTCCAGAGTGCTCCCGACTCTCGCCGGGGTGGCAACAGGACACAGGGGTTGCGCTCGTTGCGGGACTTAACCCAACATCTCACGACACGAGCTGACGACAGCCATGCAGCACCTGTGCATGCTGGTATTGCTACCTCGTCAGGCTTTCACCCTTCTACTACATGCATGTCAAGGCCAGGTAAGGTTCTTCGCGTTGCATCGAATTGAGCCACATACTCCACCGCTTGTGCAGGCCCCCGTCAATTTCTTTGAGTTTTAATCTTGCGACCGTACTTCCCAGGCGGCGCGTTTAACGCGTTGGCTTCGCCACAAAAGGGGTCGATTCCTCTTACAGCAAACGCGCACCGTTTACGGCTAGGACTACCAGGGTATCTAATCCTGTTTGCTCCCCTAGCTTTCGTGCCTCAGTGTCAGGAGTCGTCCAGGGACTCGCCTTCGCCACTGGTGTTCCTCTCGATATCTACGCATTTCACTGCTACACCGAGAATTCCAGTCCCCCCTCCGATCCTCTAGCGGGGTAGTTTCCAATGCCGTTTCGGAGTTGAGCTCCGAGATTTCACATCCGACTTACCCCACCACCTACGCACCCTTTACGCCCAGTGAATCCGAACAACGCTCGGGACCTCTGTATTACCGCGGCTGCTGGCACAGAGTTAGCCGTCCCTTCCTCTTCCGCTACTATCAGCGCGCCATCTTTTAAATAGCGCGGGTTGATCGCGAATGACAGGGGTTTACGGGCCGAAGCCATTCATCCCCCACGCGGCGTCGCTCCATCAGGCTTTCGCCCATTGTGAAAAATTCTCGACTGCTGCCACCCGTAGGTGTCTGGACCGTGTCTCAGTTCCAGTGTGGCTGGTCGTCCTCTCAGACCAGCTACCCGTCTTCGCCTTGGTGGGCCGTTACCTCACCAACTAGCTGATAGGCCGCGGGCTCATCATGAAGCGTCAGGCCTTGCGGTCCCCAACTTTAGCCATCAGAAGATGCCTCCCAATGGCCACATCCGGTATTAGCTCGCCTTTCAGCAAGTTATCCCAAACTTCACGGTAGATTGCCCACGTATTACGCACCCTTGCGCCGCTCCAACTGCAGAATATTGCTACCCTGCAGCCAGCGCTCGACTTGCATGTCTTATCCACGCCGCCAGCGTTCGTTCTGAGCCAGAATCAAACTCTCCGTTAAAAAACGTTAGTTGATCCGACCTTCTGCCCGGCTCGTGAAAGCCGGGCGGTCAAACTCATTTCTTAAAACTCTCCAAAGCCATCCCACTAACGGGATGGTCCTGAAGGGGCTCTTAACTTATCGCACAATTCAATTTTCAATGAGCAGCGGGTGTCTCCACCCGAAAATCTCTTTCACGGAAGCGCCTCATTTGGCTTCTTCCGCCCGAACTTCCCTCTCCGCCTTTGCCCCTCATTTTGGGACAAAAAAACTGATCGACCGCTTTTCTTTCTCAACGCGGTCTCTCAGGGCATCGTTAAGTTCCAGGTTAATCTAGCTTCCTCGCAGACAACTGTCAACCCCTTCGTTTCGATCTTTCTTCTTCGGCCTCCGGCCTATATCGGCCCGCCTCATCAATCTATCCCCATCGAAACGGTTGTCAAAACATCCGTCCAGCGCTCTCGCCGACTTCGTCCACTGACTCGCAAAGAACAGGGTCGAGAGTTTACACTCGCGCCAGGCGCACGCAAGTACTTTTTGAAATTTTTTTCAAATACTTTTGCGGCCCATCGCCCAACCGGCGTTCGCGGTTCCGTCCGCTAACTTGCAAAGAACAGGCCGCGAACAATACATTACCGGAGAAGAGGCGCAAGCACTTTCCGAAATTTTTTTTCATTTTTTTTCAGCGCCTCTCGCGAGCGGGGATTGGGGCCAAGATTGCCTAGGGTAAAGAGAGGCACTGGCGCCAGGAACTTGCTCAATACCGCCGCATTGGTTGGGGTCGAAGCGTCCCGGCGAGCGTGCCGCATGAGCACGACTTTGATCCTCGTTACGCCCGCGCCGCGCAGGGCCTCCACCGTCAGAAGCGTGTGATTAATCGTGCCGAGGCGATTGGCCGACACGACCAGCACCTCGCACTCGAGCCGAACGATCAGGTCGGCGACCCAATACCCCTCGCCCAACGGGACCAGCAGCCCTCCAATCCCCTCGACCAACAGGCATTGGCAGGTTGCACCCACGCCGCGGATCGCCTCAACCACTTCGCGCAGGAACACGCGTCCGGGGTGCCTCCGCCCGGCGGCCAACGCGCGCACCGGCTCGGCAAAGTGCCAGGGGTTAATCCGGTCCAGCGGCAGTTCCCCGTCCGCCAGACGGTGAAGAAAGCGGGCATCCCCTCTCCCTCCGGAACAAAACGGCTTCATCGCCAAGGCGTGGCAGCCGCCTTCGCGCAGATGGTAGAGCAGCAGGCCGGTCAGCAGCGTCTTGCCAACTCCGGTATCGGTTCCCGTCACGAATATGACTCTTGACATTTGTGCCAGGCTGAAGGCCTCGCGGTTTCAACCGCGTGTGAGCCGTGTGATGAGGTCTTGGTATTGCGGGAATTTCTCGATCATTGCGCTCCTCTCGCCGAGTTCAAAATCCGCAAACTCGAATCCGGGAGAAACCGTCGTGCCCATCAGGGCGTAATCCGCGCCGGGGTTCAGGAACAGGCCTTGCCAAACGCCCCGCGGGGCAAGGCACTGACATTGATGTCCGGCGGCGAGGTCGGAGCCGAGAACGAGGACTTCTCCCCGTCCGTCCGGGTGAAGCTGGAGCATTGTCACCGGCCCGCCCTGGTAAAAGTGATACACCTCGTCACTCTTAATTCGATGCATCGCCGAAAACGAATCCGGGGTCAACAGGTAATAAATGGCGGTGGAGAAGTGCCGGTCGCCAGAGTATCTCGGAGGGAGGGCGGAGCGGGCAAGCGTGTCATCACTTCGATAGGTCTCCCTATAAAACCCGCCTTCGTTTGGCAGCGGGCGCAGCCCCAGCTTCGCTATCACCTCACTCGACGTCATGGCAGTCGTGGCGTGTCAGACAAGAGAGCGGCTGATTTCAGGCATGGACCATTGCAGGGTCCTGACCGAGAAGTGCCTCCGGTTTCTGCCCCGTCACCTGCAGCCAGAGTGCGTCAGGGCAGAAGTCAATCTGGTCATCCCACGTCAACTCTCCCCAGTCGCCGGTTTTCACCCGCCGGAAATTCTCGTCATCGGCCCACGCGGAGTAAACCCCGGTTTGGGGCTTGTTCGAAAAATCCGCTTCCCCTTCCACGCCGTCGCTGAAGCGCAGCCACACGTGGTAGTTATCCAAGAGCTTCAAGGCCATCACCTTTTTCACCTTGACTAAGCATACCAGACACTCAAAGTGCCCGCAACCCAAAACCCCGCTAGTTACGAAATCCCCGGCACGTAGCGCAGGATTTTGTCGTGCGCCGTCTCAAACGCATTTCACCGGGGTTATCAGCCCCCCAGCCCTTCGGCCCCGCAGGAAGACAAAAACGCCCGCAGCTCCTGGTAGGGCCGGTGGACATTGTATTTGCTGGTGTGGCGCCGTATCCATGTCTCCCGGTACCAGTTCTCGAAGGGCGGGTGCTCGGCGCGAAGGATCTCGATTTCCATTCTCTCCAAGGGTTTCATCGCCGCTTCGCACTCCTTCCAAGCCTTGCCCAAATCCGGCTCCGACATTGCCTCAACCAGCAACACGGCCGCCTGCGTCGGGCGATAATCCATGAGCATGGGCAACTCTGCGTGGTCAAAGAAAAACTGGCGCTGCTGGCAGTTCATTTTCTCGGCAGCGGAAGCCGCCAGGGCGAGGGCGTCCTTGTAGCGCGCGGCGCGTTCGCGCAGGGTGGGGAGGGTGTTGGGCAGAGCGGGCGCAAAGGGCTGGCCGGCAAATTTCTTGATGAGCAAAGCGATGGCGCCACGCACCTTTTCACTCCCGTACCATTGCTTGTCATACGAATTGAGGAGTTCGTAATACCAGTGATACACCTCGTCCGCTTCCGGGGCCGCCTTGTCGCCGAAGTACTCGCGGCACCACCACGCTACGTACTTGTCTCCGGCAGCGTGGTCCGACGCGGGCTGGAGAGCGGCGGCATCCGAGTGGCCCACAGTCGGGACAAATGAGAGTACTTTCGTGGGCAGCGGCTGGTGCGGTTCGTCAGCAAGCGCCGTTTTGGCGTCCCAACAGATTTCCGCAATCTCCCTGATTTCCATGATGAACTCGCGCATTTCTGACACATTCACCAGCATGTATTCGGTGGCGCCGGCCTCGGTGACCTTCTTGAACTCGCGGGCGACCATGGCGGGCGTGACGATGTGAGAACTCTGCTTTGTTACGGGACCGAGGTAGGATAGGTGATAATAGACGCCGTGTTTCCATCGCCCCAAGTTCGCGGGAAGGACAC
>JAJYJL010000275.1 GCA_021789565.1 Acidobacteriota bacterium | reverse complement strand
CCAAGCCGGCGGTTCGGATGCCTTTCACTGTCTGATTCCTCCCAGGGTCGCAAGCAGAGCAGGTACGGAACCTCTCAATAATTTGCTCGAGCTTACAAGGGGGAGCGCAGCCGGCACGGGCGGCCGAGTCCATCAAACACCGGACAGACCCTCTCTCCCCTGTATCAGAAAACTGTCAACCAGCGGGGCACTTACTTCAGTTTACTGAACATTTGGTGAATGGACAACGGCGGCCGGGATCCTCAGGCAGGAGTCGCCCGGGCAATAATCAGCGTCATATCGTCCTGCGGTTCGCCACCACCCGTCCACTCCTCCACGCTCCGGTATATTTCATTGACCAGAGCAGGAAGTGGATTTCCGCGAGCACGACGGACAATCTCGATCAGGCGGTTTTCGCCAAACTGCTCTTCGAAGCTGTTTTCGCTCTCCGTAAAGCCGTCTGTAAATGCGATCAGCGTGTCTCCAGGCTCCAGCACAATCTTCGCCTCGCGGTAGGACACAGGCGAAATCAATCCCAGAGGTGGGCCCCCTGCCTCCAGTCGCTCCACACTTCCCTTCCGGAAAAGGACCGGCGCAGGGTGGCCCGCGTTGGTATAGACAAGCTGGCGGGTGGCTGAGTCGTAAAGAGCGTAAAAGCAGGTGGCGTATTTTTCTTCGGGCGTATTTTCGAACATCTGCTGATTCAACACCCGGAAGTAGCCGGCCGTTGAGAAGTGCTCAGAATCAGGCCCCGCATCCGACGAGTCCTGGTAGAGACGGGTGCGAATCAACGACTGGATGGCGGCCATGATCAATGCTGCCGAAACTCCTTTGCCGCTGACGTCCCCCAGGACGATTCCGACTCTTTCTTTTCCCACAGGCAGAAAATCATAATAATCACCGCTGACGCCCCTCGCCGGCCGGCAGATCCCGTAAAGTTCCAGGCCGGGCACCTCTGGCGCGGCCGTCGGAAACAATTGCTCCTGGACCTCGCGTGCAATCTGGATGTCATGCTCCAGACGCGTCTTTTCCTGGGACTCACGCAGAAGGCGCTGCAGCGATTCCGTCATGTTGTCAAAAGCTCCGCCCAATGAACTGAGCTGGTCCTGCGCCGGCATTTTGATCCGGTGGGAAAGGTTACCCGCCCGGATATGCTCGGTTGCCTCATACAATCTGTCGACTGTCCCTGTGATTGTCCGCGTCAGCCGGATTCCAACAATCAGCGAAAGCAGCTCAATCGCAAGGAAAACAACCCCTATCACTAGAAACAGAGTGAGATAGATCCGGGAATATCGGCCCAGTGTAGCCAGCAGATGGCGACTGAGAATGGACAGTCTGGAAGTCACGTAGACGAATACGGGCTCAGAAAGAAACTGCCTCGGAGTCGCATCCCACTGGATAACTTTCAATGAAGAGGTCCCGAAAACGTCGATATCCAGAAAATTGGCTGCCGGTGGAAGGTAAAGGGAATTTGAGCGCACGATGACCTGTTCCTGAGGCTTAATGCCCGCGGTTGCAGGCAGGCTTCCCGCAAGAGGCTGGATCGCAACGATCTCGCCCACTTTTGCCTCAATAACTCCAAGCGGTCCGATGCCCCGCCCCAACTGGTCCAGCAGTTTCGGCGTGAACTGTTCTGACAAGATCATGGTGATTTTCCCGGCGCGCGTCTCACCCTGGTCGGCGGCCCGCAGAAGCAGCCTGCCGCCATCCACAACAACTCCTGAAAATTCTTCCGACTTGAACCAGGAAGGAATGGCCGGCACCATGGAGACCGGCTTGCCGTTGAGATAAAAGGCCCGTTCCCGGTTGTCCACACGAACCACAACCTCAAGCCCCGGGTAGCTTGCGGCATGCTGGGAAAGTTGCTGCACGTAGAACTGCTGTAAGTGGTCCAGCAACTGGTCTGGAGTCTGTGCAGGGCTCACATAGGCTTCGTGGGCGACAACGCGATTTAACTGCTGCATCTTCTCAACCTGGTCATTGACATTAAGGGTTACCAGAAACGCCGCAAACTGGCCGTTAGCGATGACGGTACCCAGCCCCACCAGGACCAGGATCAGAACGATAGGAACGACAGCAATAAAGATGTAGGTGACAACCAGCCTGCGGCGGAGATGCCATAGGATGTGGTGTTTGAAAGCCCCGACCAGCCGGACAACATAATATCCGGCAGAAACAACCAGTCCGGTAAAGAAAAACCCCCAAAGCAGGCCAGGAGCGCCGCCGGAGATGATGCCTTCCACCCATAAGGCTGCGCCAAAGACAAATAGCCAGGCCGTAAGGCGCGCCATCGGCCTCGCGCGGTATTCCCCGACAAGCACTTCAAACACTGAAGCAAGCATCTGCCCTCCCGAGCACGTCAGGCTAGAGAAAATTTAATGTTTGTGTAACGCCACGCAGAAAACAAGGGCTGCAGCGATGAAACCACCCTCAGCAGTTTCGACCTGATCGAGCCGGCCCTGTTGCCTCAACCTTCCGTCTTCGCAACAGCGGCCGTTGAAGACTGTTTCCCCGCCCGGCGAAGGAGGCTGTGGCGGCGGCTGTAACCGAAATAAACGACGAAGCCGATTGCCATCCAGACGAATAGACGAATCCAGGTGTCAAGGGGGAGGCCCGCCATCTGCGCCAGGCAAACGAGCATCCCCATCGGGGCCACAAACCAGACCGCCGGCGTCCGGAATGGACGTCTGATATCCGGACGCATCCTGCGCATCGCCAGGACGGATCCGCAAACAATGACGAAGGCGAGCAGGGTCCCAATGCTGACCAGTTCCCCCACAATCCTCAGTGGGATCAATCCTCCGCCCAGGGCCACTAAAAACCCGACCAGAGCCGTGCTTTTATAAGGCGTGCGGAACCGCGGATGGAGCGTACCGAAAACCTTGGGCAGCAGGCCGTCGAATGCCATCGTATAAAAAACACGGGTCTGGCCCAGCATCATCACCAGAATCACCGCCGTTGTCCCCAGGATGGCTCCCAGCTTGACAATAGGCGAAAGCCAATGCGCGGAAGTGGCGTCAACCGCAACGGCAAGAGGATCTGGAACATTCAGGTTGGTATAGGACGTGACCCCGGTCAAAACCAGGACAACGCCGATGTAGAGCACGGTGGAAATACCCAGAGATCCCAGGATGCCGATCGGCATATCGCGCTCCGGGTTGCGCGCTTCCTGCGCAGCCGTCGAGACGGCATCAAAACCAATATAGGCAAAAAAGATCAGGCCTGCGCCTCGCAAGACGCCGCTCCATCCAAACTCTCCAAAGGTCCCCGTGTTCGCCGGTAGAAAGGGGACCCAGTTGCCCCTGGTAACATAGAGTGCGCACACTCCGATAAACAGCAGCAGCACGCCCACCTTGACAATGACAACCACGTTGTTGAATCTAGCAGATTCCCGGATGCCCAAAATCAGCAAAACAGTAATCACGCAAATAATAAAAAACGCCGGAAGGTTGAAATAGGAGTGCACCATGGTCCCATCGATATTCCTTGCCGGGTCCCAGGGGCTGCGGGCCAGGGCCGCCGGGAAAGGAATATGCAGCGTCCTCAGGAAAGAGAGCGTGTAACCGGACCACCCAATGGAAACGGTTGTAGAGCCCACGGCATATTCAAGGATCAGGTCCCAGCCGATAATCCACGCCAGGAACTCGCCGATGGTGGCGTAAGCGTAGGTGTAGGCGCTGCCGGCTATCGGGATCATGGAAGCGAATTCCGAATAGCAGAGGCCCGCAAAGGCGCACCCGATACCGGAAAGGATGACGGAGAGCACCAGAGCCGGCCCCGTGTGCTGCACGGCGACACCGCTGATGACAAAGATGCCGGCTCCGACGATGGCTCCAATACCCAGAGAGATCAGCGCGACGGGCCCAAGCACGCGGCGCAGCCCATGCTCAGAGTCTGCGGATTCCTGCCGCAACTGTTCGATACTCTTCTTGACCCATAAATCAGACATCACGCCTCCAGATTGTTCTTAACAGTCAGCCGGCCAGGTCCGCCTATGCCAGAGAAAATAGATTGGAATTCCAACAGCTACGATTCCCAGGCCTGCCAGGCTCCGCCCCGGCCGGTACATCAATAAGGCCCACTCAATAAACAAAGCAAGCACGATGTAGAGGATCGGCACAACCGGGTATCCCCATGCACGGTATGGACGCGGGGCGTCCGGACGCGTGTGGCGCAACCGGAAAAGACCAAGGATAGTCAAAATATAGAATAAGAGCACGGCAAAAATCACGTAATCCAGCAATTGGTTGTAGGTTCCGCTCAGCGTCAGCAAGGAGGCCCATACGGCCTGGACCATCAGGGAGACACTTGGCGTATGGTACCTGGGGTGGACTTTGCCTACTTTGGAAAAGAACAGCCGGTCTTTTGCCATGGCGTAGTAGACGCGCGCGCCCGCCAGGCTCATCCCGTTCATGCAGCCAAATGTGGAGATAACGATCGCGGCAGCCATCAATCCGGCGCCTTTGGACCCTACAATGGCTTCCATGACTGCCGTCGCCACGCGGTCCTCGGGAGCGTGCTGGATTGCGGCAAAGGGCAGCGCCCGGACGTAAATCAGGTTCGTCAGAAAATAAATGCTGCACACCACGGCAGTGCCGATCAGCAACGACAGCGGAAGGTTGCGCTTGGCGTTCTTGACCTCGGCGCCCGTAAAGGTGACGTTGTTCCAGGCGTCAGAGGAAAACAACGGACCCACCAGCGCCACGGCCAGAATGGTCAGCGTCGCCGTGCCCCAGTGGGCATTTCCCCAGAAACTCGTATGGACTGGCGCTGTTTCAGCATGGCTTGTCCCCCACCAGATTCCCGCGGCCACCAGCCCCACCAGCGCACCCACCTTGAGAACCGTAAAGATGTTCTGAATCCAGGCGCCGGTCCGCAAACCAAAAATGTTGACGGCGCCCAGACCCAGAAGAACTACAATGGCAAGACCCTGCTGCGTGGAGACCGTCAGGGCCACTGGATGTCCGAGGATCGTCGCCCTGCCCCAATTCAGCAAATAATTCGTTTCAGAAAACCAGGGGAAAAAGAAACCGAGGAATTTGCCGAATGCAACGGCAACGGCGGCCATGGTTCCCGTCTGAATCACCAGGAAGAGTGTCCAGCCGTAAAGGAAGCCAAAGAGCGGGCTGAAGGCCTCACGCAGGTAAACGTACTGGCCCCCGGCTTTTGGCATCATGGCGGCCAGTTCACCATAGGTCACCGCCGCGGAAACCGTCATGACGCCGCTGACAACCCAGCAAAGAAGGAAAAGTCCCGGCGAACCGACCTCGCGCGCAATTTCCGCGGCCACGATAAAGATGCCCGACCCGATCATCGAGCCCATCACAATCGTGGTGCAGTCCAGCAAGCCCAGACCTTTGACCAGCTCTGCTGGCTGAGATTCTGTGGCAGAGTTGTTCGCCATGGTCGCAGACATGCCAGCAATCCTTTTGGGGTGTGAAGCAACCTTGCTCGAAGGCCGGTGGAAAGCTGCGGCCGCCCGTCAGCCCAGCGCTTTCAGGAACTTCCGAGCTTGTGCCCCGATGTCGTCCGCGGCCAGCAGATCATGAATCACGGCCACGGAGTCCGCTCCAGCTTCGATGACAGAGGCCGCGTTGTCAAGAGTTATTCCGCCAATCGCAACCAGGGGCTTGCGCGCCAGTCCATGCATTTCGCGCAACCGCTCAAGGCCCACCACGGGGTCAGGACTCTCTTTGCTTCCAGTGGAAAAGATTGGCCCAAAAGCGATGTAATCAGCGGATGTGGCCCCGGCCTCTTCAAACTGGGCCCGCGTATGGGTTGAAACACCCACGCGCTGGCCGGCATGCAGGATCCGGCGCGCCTCCTCTACTGGCAGGTCGTCCTGGCCCACGTGAACGCCATCGGCGCCGGTGATCCGGGCCAGGTCAGCCCGGTCATTGACAATGAAGGTTCCACCGGCCTGGTGTACCCGTTCGGCCATGGCGTTGCAAACATCAAACAGGCGGCGCGACGAATCCGTCTTGCCACGGTATTGAATCAACCGGACGCCTGCCGAGAGAAGCGCGTCTGCAACCTCCACGGGCTCCAAGCTTTTTGTCTGGGCAGAGTCAATGATGGCATACAGGCGGGGAAGTCGAGAATCCATAAGTCAGGACCCAGGCAGTTCCAGATTAACCGCCCACGCCGTTGCGGCTGAAACGATTGAGAAACTGAGTGTCGAATCTGCCGGCACGGAAATCTTTGTCGGCAAGAATCTTTTCCTGCAACGGAATGGAGGTGGAAATGCCCTCGATTATAAACATCTCGAGGGCCCGCGACATTCGCTGCACAGCTTCCTCGCGGTCCTTACCATGAACCACGAGTTTGGCAATCAGTGAGTCGTAATAAGGAGGGATGACCGACTCCGCGTAAGCGGCCGTGTCGACCCGGACGCCGGTGCCTCCGGGCACATGGAAACCGGTGATCTTGCCAGCCGAGGGGACAAAGGTTTCGGGGTCTTCCGCACAAATCCTGCACTCGATGGCATGGCCTCGAAGGCCGACCGTGTCTCCTGCAACGGCCAGAGGTAGCCCCGCAGCAACCTGGATCTGCATCTTCACCAGGTCTAACCCGGTCACCATCTCCGTCACCGGGTGTTCGACCTGAATTCTGGCATTCATCTCCAGAAAATAAAGCTTGCGGGTCTCATCCATCAGGAATTCGACGGTGCCCGCGTTGGTATAACCAATCTCCCTGAGCGCCCGAATCACTTTGCTGCCCATCTCCTGCCTGGTCTCGGCGTCGATCTGGGTGGAAGGCGATTCTTCCACCACCTTCTGGTGGCGCCGCTGGATGGTGCATTCGCGCTCGCCGAGATGGATCACCTTACCATGCTGGTCGGCCATCACCTGAAATTCAATGTGCCGGGGCGAGGAAATATATTTCTCGAGGTAAACGGCCGAGGAGCCGAAGGAGGCTTCCGCTTCGCTCTGGGCCATCTGCAGGAGTGTTGGCAGTTCTTCCGCGGAGTTGATAATCCGCATTCCCTTCCCGCCGCCTCCCGCCGATGCCTTTACCATGACAGGATATCCGATCTTTTCGGCGGCCCGCAGGGCCTCTTCTTCCGAACCCAGAACTTCCGTTCCGGGAAGCACCGGCAGGCCGAGTTCCGCCATGCGCTTCCGCGCCTGGTTTTTATCGCCCATCAGGCGGATCGCCTCGGGCGAAGGTCCAATAAAAGTCAGTTTGCAGGTTTCGCAAACCTCGGCAAAATTGGGATTCTCTGCCAGGAATCCATACCCGGGATGGATGGCCTCGGCGCCGGTGATCTCCGCGGCTGAGATGATGGCCGCTACGTTGAGATAACTCTCCGAGCTTCTGGCAGGGCCTATGCAAACTGCTTCATCCGCGAACCGCACGTGGAGCGAATAACGGTCAGCCTCCGAGTAAACGGCAACGGTGGGGATGCCCAGTTCCTTGCAGGCACAGATGACCCGCAACGCAATCTCACCCCGGTTGGCAATCAGAATCTTTCCAAACATGCGTCACACTGGCCGGAACGGCGTCAAGCCTTCTGGCGGCTCGCTACGAGTCACACTGAGACTTCTCTAAGAGGGCTTGATGGTAAAGAGAGGCTGTCCGTATTCCACCGGCTGGCCGTTCTCAACATGAATGCGTACAATTTCGCCGGTAAACTCCGACTCGATCTCGTTCATCAGCTTCATCGCTTCCACAATGCAAAGCACCTGACCCACACGGACCCGGTCGCCGACATTGACAAACGGAGGAGTTTCCGGCGAAGGCGCCGCAAAGAAGGTTCCCACGATGGGCGATTTTAGAACATGCACATTTTCGGAAGACGGCTCAGGCTGCGGTTCTGGCGCCGCGGAAGCCGGGGTCACGACCGACACCGGAGCGGCTACCGGCTCAGCATGATGCCGCGCCAAATCGCCACTCGAATTGTGCGGAGAAACCGGGACAGCGGTTACACCGGCAGGTGCCTGCCGCAGGATGCGGATCCGCATCCCATCTTTTTCCATCTCAAATTCTGCGACTTCCCGCTCGGTCAGCAGGTCAATCAATTGCTGGATCTCCTGGAGTTCCCAGCTCCGTTCTGGCGCTGCTTCTCCGCTGCGGGACGGTTTCTTGCCGGGCATAATTTTCCTCTGTGCCTCAATCCTTGCTGGTAAACCAGGCGTCTTTGGACGCCGGCGTCAGGACCTCCGGCTCCCCATCGGTCACCAGCACCGTATCTTCAATCCGGACTCCACCGAAACCTTCCAGGTAGACGCCCGGCTCTACTGTTATAACATACCCCGGCTGGAGCCGCCTTTTGTCTCCGCGGCTTACACGGGGCAGTTCGTGGATTTCGAGCCCTACGCCGTGCCCGGTGCTATGCGTAAAATACTGGTCCAGCTTTTTCC
>JAJYJL010000274.1 GCA_021789565.1 Acidobacteriota bacterium | reverse complement strand
CCCCCGCATCTTCGTCTGGAGCGCCTCCGTCGAACGCATCCTTGCGAAGGTCACCAAATGTAAACAAGCGTTGGACGCACTACACTAGGTGAGGCCGTCGACCGTTTCTTGTGCGGATATCCCGTTCGTGCCTGCCTGGATCACCAGCGGGGAAGCAATTGAGCACTGACAAGAGCGAAAACCCGCCCGTAATGCAGAAAGAACTTCTCGAGGAAGTCGCCCGCCTGAAGTCGGAGGTGCAGATCCTCCAGCAGACTCTTGACTCCACCCAGAAGGAAAAAGCGGGTCCGGTTGTTGTTCCCGAAAAAACAGAAGAGCAGGAGCCTTACCGGGTGTTCGTTGAAACGATGAACGAAGGCGCCGCCATGGCTGATGCGGACGGAACGATTGTCTGCTGCAACCGGCGTTTTGCAGAGATGGTGAAAGCGCCGCTTGAGAAGGTTATCGGTTCACCGCTCGAGCAGTTTGTCAGCCCGGCTGATTTTTCGATTTTGAAAGAACTTCAGGAAAGTAAAGGACTGCAGGGTTTTCGGTGTGAATGCGAGCTTAATTCCGCCTCGGGAATTCCGGTGCCGGTGCAACTCTCAGCCCGGCCGATGGAAGTTCACGGAGGCAGGCGCCTTTGTGTTATTGCCGCGGACGTGACGGATTGCAAGCAGGCTGAGGAGAAACTGCTTGCCGGCGAACGGCAGTTCCGGCTGATCTTTGACCAGATTCCGGCGGCAGTGTGGACGACGGACAAGGACCTCCGCATCCTTTCCGCGTCAGGCGCGGCCCTGGCTTATGCCCATCTGCGTCCTGAAGAACTTATCGGCAAGACGTCCCAGGAGGTTTTGGATGATCCGAACGGCCTTTCTCCGCCACTGGTTGCCCACATAGCGGCGCTCAAAGGCGAGCATCGTTCCTACGACTACAACCTGGCGGGCACCATTTTTTCGGTGAACGTCCAGCCGCTTCGCAATGCCTTTGATGAGATCGCGGGCGTGATCGGTGTTGCGCTGGACGTTACGGAGACCAAGAGGGCCATGGCGTCCGTCGCGAAGCTTGCCGCCATAGTTGAGTCGTCCCAGGACGCGATCTACGGGACGACCTCTAGCGGGTATATAACGAGTTGGAATCGGGGCGCAGAACAACTGTACGGTTATTCTGCCGGTGAGGTCGCGGGCCGGCTCATTTCCCTCATCGCACCCGAGGACCGGAAGCATGAACCTGTGGAAAACATGGAGAAGCTTAAGCAGGGCGAAGTTATTAAACCTTTTGAAACCATGCGGCGATGCAAAGATGGAAGCCTGGTGGATGTTTCGGTAACTGTTTCGGCCGTTAAGGACAAGACGGGGCGCGTCACCGGTGTTTCAACCATAGCTCACGATATCCGTGACAGGAAGCAGGTGGAGACGGAACTGAGGAAATTATCAGCCCGCCTCCTGAACATGCAGGACGAGGAGCGGCGCAATATGGCCCGTGAACTCCACGACAGCGTGATTCAGGGGCTTGCGGCAGCCGTAATCAACCTTTCCCTGATGAAGGACTCTCTCCAGTTGTCGCCGGAGGCGCAAAAAACCCTGGATGAGACCTTAAAGATAACTGAAGAAGCGGTGCGTGAGATCCGGACTTTTTCTTATCTGCTTCACCCGCCACTGCTGGACGTGATGGGTCTCCAGTCGGCGCTTCGATGGTATGTGGAGGGTTACAGCAAGCGGTCCGGCGTCCAGGTTGATCTGAATTTGCCGGAGGGGAGGGAGCGATTGGCGAAGGATGTCGAACTCACTCTGTTCCGCATCGTTCAGGAAGCGCTCACGAACATTCACCGCCACTCGGGAGGCATCCACGCCACGATCTGCATGCGCAGGACGGAACATGATGTGACCCTGGTGATTTCTGACGACGGGCGCGGGATGGACGCGGAGACACTTGAAAAGGTCAGGCGCGAAGGGGCCGTTCTTGGCGTGGGGATTGCTGGAATGAAGCAGCGGCTGCAACAGCTTGGAGGCCACCTGGACGTTTCGTCAAACAGTAGCGGGACTGCGGTGACGGCCAGCGTTCCGATAGGGTGAAGGGATGACAAAACCCTTGAAAATCCTGGTTGCCGACGATCATGAGGTTGTGCGCCAGGGCGTGCGGACGATTGTTGAATCGCAGGCAGGATGGATGGTTGTTTCGGAGGCCCGGAACGGGACCGAGGCCGTACAAATGACGCTGGAGGCAAGGCCCGACGTCGTTCTGCTGGACATCAGCATGCCGGAGTTGAACGGCCTTGAAGCGACTAAACTGATTCTGAAACAGATTCCGGAAATCCAGGTCCTCATCCTGACCATGCACGAAAGCGACGAACTGGTTCGCGAAGTGCTTGCGGCCGGGGCTCGAGGTTATGTCCTGAAAACCGACGCCAAGCGCGACCTGGTGAACGCCGTCCGCTCCCTCAGCGAGCATCGGCCCTTTTTCACTTCAAAAGTGGCGGAGATGGTGCTGGAGGGGTACCGGCACGTGAACGCACCGGCCAAAGTTGACATTCCCGCCGGCGACCGCCTGACTTCTCGCGAGAGGCAGATCGTCCAGTTGCTGGCCGAGGGCAAGACGAGCAAAGAGATTGCCACGGCGCTGGATATCAGCACTAAAACCGCGGACACCCACCGCGCCAACCTGATGCGCAAGCTCAATTTGCACTCTCTGGCTGATATCGTCCGCTACGCCATCCGCAACAAGATCATCGAGCCCTGATCCTTCCTGTTATGCATGGGCTCCGGCCGCCTGCCTGTTTACCAGCCGGTTATTAATCCTACCCTATCTACATATCATTCCCCTTAGAACTACACAAACCTGCCGATTTTCTCGATTTCAGGTGGGCCTTAAAGTGTGATTGTCCCGAACTGGAGAGACACCTGCGCAGACAGATGCTCGCCATCAGGGTTTGAGAGCAGCAACGAGGGAGGGGAAAATGAAGCGAAGGAGTGATGCAGGGCAAGCCCTGCTCCTGATGGCACTTTCGATGATTGTCCTGTGTGGCTTTGCCGGATTGGGCATCGACATGGGATATCTTCGATACATGCGGCGGCAAATGCAGGCTGCCACCGACAGCGCTGCCCTGGCCGGCGCAGCCGAGGTAGGTTATGGGGGCGTTACCTCAGCGGCCGATGCCGACGCGGCAATCAACGGGTTTACAAACGGTGTTAACAGTACGAGCATTACGGTCAACAATCCACCGGTGAGCGGGCCAAATCAAGGCAACGCCAACTATGTGGAGGTGCTGATCGCGCAGCAGCAGCCGACGTTTTTCATGAAGCTGCTGGGTGTGAACTCCGCGATGGTCAGCACGCGCTCTGTGGCATACTCCGGGATCTCCGGCGGTTGCATCTACGCACTGAACCCCACTGAATCCAGCGCATTTACAGTAAATGGGAATTCCGACCTGACCGCCAGGTGCGGCATCCTGGACAACTCCAATAACTCCACGGCGGCACTGGTACAAAACGGTAGCGGGTGCCTTTCGGCAAAGTTTATCGGCGTTGTCGGAGCGTTCAAGAACAACTCGTCCTGCGTGCCTACCCCCACGCCGGTCAGCGGGATCGCCGGATTCAGCGATCCGCTGGCCTATTTGCAGCCGCCCACAGTGGGTTCATGCGATTATCAGAGCGTTTCCATCAGCAGCGGGACGCCAATGCTCAATCCGGGGGTTTATTGCGGAGGCATCAATATCAGCGGCGGTTCAACCAACGTTACCTTTAGCCCGGGCACTTACATCATCAATGGCGGCGGCATGAACGTCAGCGGCGGCGCCAATGTCCAGGCCAACGGAGTTACTTTCTACGTTACCGGCACATCCAGCTCATTCAAGGGCATATCAATCACGGGCGGCACCAGCAGCCAGTTGATTGCGCCTGCCACAGGCCAGTACGCGTCCGTCCTGTTTTTCCAGGACCGGTCAGTAACTTCAAGTTCCTCCGCCGCGGACAGTAATATAGCCGGCGGCAGCGGCACGAATATTACCGGGACGCTTTACTTCCCAACCACAAACCTCACTTATGCCGGCAGCAGCACGAGCGCACTGTACACGATTCTGATTGCCGATACGGTGAAAATCTCGAACACCACCATTATTAACGACACTTATGAAGTACTTCCGAATGGCGAATCGCCGATCCATAGCGCCATTCTTTCAGAGTAATCAGAAAACGGAGTGGGAGATTAACAATGCCGAATAGATTCAGATCCTGGATTCAAGAAGAACTTATTATCCGACGGTTGGGAATTAAGTCCGATTCCGGCCAGGCTCTGGTGGAGCTTTCGATTCTGCTTCCAGTGGCAACACTCTTGTTGCTGGGCATCGCGGAGATCGGTCGCTTGGCCAACGCAAGCATTGTGGTGAGCCATGCAGCCAACGCCGGCGTCCAATACGCCGCTCAGAACAGGGTAACAGCCTCAAGCAACACACAGATCATCCAGGCTGCCATAGCTGACGCGTCGGCGTTTCCAAACCTGCAGGTCACGCCGAGCCATTACTGCACCTGTGCCGATGGTACAAGCTCCACCTGCGAGCCATCGGATTGTTTGGGTAGCCGGATCATTGAATACGTCAAGGTTGACACGCAGGTTCAACTCCCGAGTATGTTTGGTTATTACGAGTTTCCAAAGTCATTTACGGTCAAGGGAGAGAAGATCATGCGTGTAAGTCAGTAGCAGGACGCAAAGGTTGCGAGCGGTTCGTGGGGGCGCGCTGTTCGCAATCGGACCGAAATGTTAACAACGTATTAAAAGAGGGAGGGGGGACCGTTATGAAAGGGAATAAAGTTAGTGAGACTCGTGCAGGAAGATTGAATGACCTGGGAACCGGCCTGTTGGAATTCGGCCTGGTTATGGTGGTGTTCTTCATGTTTGTGTTTGGCGTGATGGACTTCGGACGCGCATTGTACACCTATCATTTTGTGAGCAACGCCGCCTGCGAAGCCACGCGTTACGCCATTGTGCGGGGATCGTCAAGCACAGATCCGGTGACGGCAAACGATATTGCGAACTATGTCAAGTCGAGAGCGCCACTGGGTATTGATCCCAACAGCCTGACGGTTACCACAACGTGGAGCCCCGATGACCAGCCTGGCAGCACGGTCCGAATCCAGGTGAGCGACAATTTCCGATTCAGGAATCCGCTTGTCCCGAATTACGGGATAACCTTGAGCGAGGCTTCGCAGATGGTCATTTCACAGTAGCGCGTCCGGGGAAGAAGGGTCCTGCACGTGTCACTGATGGCTTGTCGGCCAGCGGAATTTCTCATGACGATCCTGGTCGGAGATTGTCCCTGGCCGGTACGGCGCTTATACTGCACCCGTGGGGAGGGGGAGAATGAGGGTTGTGAAAACATGACTCAGATGCCCCACTGGAAAGTGGATCAGCAGGATAAGGAGTGACGTGAACGACTCAGACGTAAGTAATGTTTTGCGTGTATACAAGCACCCCAAGAAGCCGATTCGCACTCTCGTTGTGGATGATTCGCCGATCGCGGTTGGCGCCATTCGAGTGCTGCTGGAAAAGTCGAAGGGGATTCAACTCGTGGGTATTGCCGGTGACGGCGAGGAAGGCGTGCAACAGGCCAGGGATTTACAGCCTGATTTGATCCTGATGGATTTGCAGATGCCGAAACTCGATGGACTGAGCGCGACTCGCCTGATTCGTGAGCGCATGTCGGACGTCAGGATTATTGTCGTCACCTTCATGCATGGCGATGAAATGCTTCAGGCATGCAGGCAAGGCGGCGCGGATGGTTTTGTCATAAAAGACCGCTTGTGCCAGGACCTGCTGGCTGAAATCGAACGTGTATTCAGGGACGATGAGTCCGGGCACGATGCCTCTTTGTCCGTGAATTGAAATAGACCCGCACGGTACGTTGTGCCCGTTTTGTGTTGTCGATGAGTGTTTGAAATGTTCAGGTAGCTTGCTCGTGGGATGCTGAAGGTGTCAGCGCAGGCGCCACAACCCATGAATGCCTGCGTTGACTTCAGGGTCAAGTCCTTGCAAGAAAGGCTGACCAAGAGCAGATGGAGTAAAAGACGAATGGTCAATTGGAGTCTCCTGCTGGCGGCATCCCTGGTTGGGTTTGGCGCGGGAACGGCTACCACATTCTTTTTCCTGAAGGCCAGGCTCAAGTTCTACAGAAAGTTCATCGAGGACCGCCTTTCCACGTTGAATCCCCCCAGCGCCCTTGTGGACACCGGACACATCCGGTAGGGTAAGAGTTCAGAGTCCGGCCTCAACTACCGAAGATTAGGTGTATTGATACACGCGATGCCTTTGGACTGTTCAGGTTCTGCCACGGAACAGCATCGTGGATTGCTGATTGACGGACCGGCGCCGAGTGGCCTCCCTGCCCAATATCCATTCCGTTTTGCGCGGCGCGATAACGCCCGGCGATCCTCACACGTTCTCCGGCCTGCGCGGGATAAGTTCAGAAATACGCCCACCCACTGGACCAACTTAATCAGGATTACAAAATAAAGTGACGACCCATATTGTAGCGGCGGACTACAGGCACCGGTCTTTCGGCGCTCATAGAATGCCGCTACAGAAGACCAATGTCACTTTATTTTGTAATCTTCGGTAAAACCAAGAGGTAACGTGTCCCCGCGGTATTGACGGTGTAGCAACGGAAAAGTCATCTTGCACCTCTCGGGGCCGGGGGTGTAATCTCTACCGTTCCTTATTAAAATGAGACTCCGATACTCCTTCCGGTGATGAAAAATGAAACATCTGATTTCAGTCTCGCTAGCCCGCCGGACTTATGCCGGGGCGTTTCTTATCCTGTGCGCCGTGTGGACCGGAACCAATTGCCCGATGATGGGAGCTGGTTCGCCCGCAGCGCAGGACAAGAGGGTGGACGCCCCGTTCACGCTTTCAGTCGAGACGCCGCACGTGGCCTGGGCCCGCCCGTGGGGCGGAAAGGCGGTCCATGCCCTCATAGTCCCCAGCGTCAGCGAGGGACGAACTCTTGTGGAATTGGCTGAGCGCTTTCCCATCACCTATGACACCGTGATGATTGACAGCGCGTGGGATGTGAACACCTGGACCGTAGGAACCGGGAAGGACTATGAGGCCCGCACTTACAAGCTGGTCTATAAGTACCTGGCTGAGGACCTTGCAGGAAGCACGCATTACGATGTGATTGTCCTTCCCAGCCTGTTTGGCTGGAACCGCCTGCCAGAGGACGTCCGAGACGCGGTTTTGAAGCGCGTCCGAGAGGGCACCGGGCTGGTGCTGATTCATCCCACCACGGGGATTCCTGCGCCCGGCGAGCCGAAGGTGACGCCGCCGCTCAACATCCACGCGCCCGATTTTGCCGTCGCGCCCGGCGGAAAGTTGTGGGAAGTCTCGCCTCTGATCGATTGTCTCTCTGACCGATTGGACAGCCATGGGCAATTGCAGGTCGTTCCCGCCGCCATTACGAGCGGGCCCTGGAAGGCCCTGGCGCAAAGCTTTATCACGGACAATGTTCCCTTTGATTCTTTCCCGGCTGATTACCTGAAGCATTATAAATATCGGCTTGGACCGGGTTCGAAGCTACTGGTTGCAGGGCCGGACGGCGAGCCGATTGTGGCCACTAAAACATACGGGAAAGGCAGGGTCGTAGCTCTCGGCTACTTGAACCATGGGCTATCCCCCGACATCGACTGGAGCTTCCTGGGCAAGCAGAACGACCACTGGTGGGAATATTTTTATTCGTTGCTTGGCCGGTCCATTCTATGGGCCTCCGGCCAGGAGCCGCAGATCGATCTTCTGCCATTGCGCGTGGAAAATTCCAGGCACGGCGAAAGGAAGCTTGCTGTCGAATTCGAGAATCGCACGGCGGTCAGGCAAGCCGAAATTTCGGTGGAACTTGTTAATCAATGGGGCGACGGCGAAGGAAGCCTCAATACGACGGTGCGCCTGAAGCGCGGTCGCAACAGGATCGCACTGGACTTGCCCGGCGCGGGTTCTGCCGGGCGCAACGACGTTGACGTCATTCTTTCCGCTGGGGGCAAGCGTTATGCCTGGGGCTCAGTGTCCTTTGCAGTCCCTCAGACGGACAAGATTATTTCCATCGTCACGGACAAAAAGTTTTACACGCTGGGCGACCCGCTGCACGTCACCGTGCGAAGGCAGGGAAACGGACCGGCAAAAGTTCGCATCGACCTGCTCGACAATCGCCAGCGGCTGATCGGGTCGGCAACGGAAACGGGCTCCCAGGAAAAAGAGGGGGCCATCCACGCAACGTTGCCGGTGGGAAATTACACAACAAACATCGGGTGGGTGCGCGTGACTTTGCTGGCGGGCGCGGCCGGGAGCGAGTCCGTGATCGATCAGTCACGAACGCGGGTTGATTTTGTAAGCCTC
>JAJYJL010000273.1 GCA_021789565.1 Acidobacteriota bacterium | reverse complement strand
CCTTCACGGCCCCTTTCGCGATGACCTGCTCTCCGTTCTTGGTCCAAATCATAATATGAGTTCGCGGGTTTGGGTTAGCTCTGGTTTTGGGAGAGTGAGGGGCGTGGGGGGAGACGCCCCTCGCGCCGCCGCTTGGGCCGCGAACTCCGCCGGAGTTTGATATCCCAGGCTGCTGTGGGGCCGCTGGTGATTGTAGTCCTGCCGCCAGGCCTCGATTCGCTCCCGCGCTTCCGCCATATTCACAAACCAGAACTGATTCAAACACTCATCGCGAAACTTGCCATTAAAGCTCTCGATGTGGCCGTTGTCGGTGGGTTTTCCTGGGCGAATGAAGTTCAACTTCGCCCCACGCTCATGCGCCCATTGGTCCAGCACCTGCGAAATGAACTCCGGCCCGTTGTCTACCTGAATGCGCTCCGGCACGCCCCGCTCCTGGCTCAGCCCCTCCAGCACCCGCACCACGCGCAAGCCCGGCAGCGACGTGTCCACTTCGATGGCCAGCGCTTCCCGCGTGTAGCCGTCCATCAGATTCAGCGTGCGAAACTTTCGTCCGCTGGCCAAAGCGTCATGTGTGAAATCCATCGTCCATACCTCGTCAGGTTTCATCGGCAATCGCAGCGGTTGCCGTTCCATGGCCACCCGCTTGCGTTTCCTTCGCCTCACCGCCAAGCCTTCCTCGCGGTAGAGCCGATACACCCGCTTCCAGTTCACCTTCCAACCGCGGCGGCCGAGCAGCACCTTCAGTCGCCGGTAGCCCCAACGCGGCCGCTCCAGCGCCACCTCTCTCAGAGCGGCTCGCAACTCCGCGTCCCCTCTTTCCTTCGGCCGGTAACGGCAGGTGCTTCGCGCTACGCCGATCAGCTCGCAAGCCCGACGTTCACTCACCCGGAATTCTTCACGCACCCGCGCTACTTCCGGGCGGCCGGCGAGCTCCAGCCGTTTTTTGCGATCACCGACTTCAGGATCTCTTTGTCCAAACTCAGATCGGCCACCAACTGCTTCAGCCGCTGGTTCTCTTCTTCCAATTGCCGCAGCCGCTGGGCTTCGTTCACACTCAGACCGCCGTACTTTGCCTTCCAGGCGTAGATCGTGTGCTTCGATACCCCGATCTCACGCCCCACCTCGATGCACGTCCGCCCCGCGTCCACCTGGTGAATCGCCGCAATGATCTCAGCCTCCGTGAACTTCCGCTTCGACATCGCCCTGCCTCCC
This sequence comes from Acidobacteriota bacterium, assembly GCA_021789565.1. The sequence goes on along the minus strand of JAJYJL010000273.1, from coordinate 7,143 downwards.
TCCTAAACCCCCAATATCGTATCCGACTTTGGTACAGTTTTTGGGGAGCAGGTCACGGACAGTAACAGGTTGAGCAGTCGAAGTTAGAAGCCATGCCCTGTTGCTGCTGGATGACCACCATCCGGCCCTCGACCGGCGCGTCGTCCAGACGCACCCAGTTGACAGAACCGTCGGAAGCGCCAGCAGGAATTCTGTTCCCTTTGAAATCGGGAACCTGAGAGTCGCGGAGCGCGCGAAAGTCGATGGCTCGCGTCTCGTGTGGCGCCAGCTTGAACCGAATAAGATAGTAGTGCACGCCGCCAGCCGTGATGTCGAACCCGATGCGCGTGGCGCGGTTGGAGGGTCGATTCCGCAGCAGTTGGTCGTGGTTTGAGCCTTGGTTCCCGGGTGCGGGTTCAGCAGGAAAAGCGAAGATAAAGCCAGAGCAACAATAATCAGCGTTCCTGGGTAGACAGCCCTGCGACACATTTGGGCGCCTCCTCAGTAAAGATGTTGCTTGCGATGTTTGGCAGGTGACGAAATATTTAGTACGCGATACCCCCATTGTAAAGTTAAAAGTTACAAAGAATTCTTTTTGGTGGGCCGATGCAGGACACTGCGGGACCGTTTGATTTCCCACGGCGCATATTGGAGGTTTGGGGCTGGCGCTCATTGGGAAATCGCAGTATGATTACCACTTTCTTGCGGTTGGTTGCGGACCATTGTGATCATCAGGAATTCTGTTTGGGGCTTTGAAGATCAATAATTGAGAATTGAACGGGTGACCCGGAGGATCCCTTGGGGGGGCGCCTCAACCCAGACTGCCGAGAGATCTGATCAGGAACCAACAACACCATCATGTGAGATTGCCGTAATGAATGTCAGCAGAATGAATCGACCGGCCAACGAAGCAATCTGGAGATTTCTGGCGTTTGCGCTGGCCTTTGCCATCGTCGTCCTGGCGGTTGTACCCTCTTCGGCGCAAGAGAATCCTGAACATGCGGCGAGGCATCCACGGAGGGCCGAGGAGCTAGAGCCTTCACCGGCAGTGGACCAAGGCAAGAAAACCTTTGAAGGAAACTGCGCTTTTTGCCACGGCGAAGACGCTACGGGCGGCCGCGGGCCGGACCTTGTCCGCTCCGCGCTGGTCGCGCACGATAAGGACGGGAACCTGATCGGCCCGGTCGTCCTGAGCGGCCGGCCCAGCAAAGGCATGCCACCGCTCCATCTGAGCGATGCGCAGATTGCCAATATCGCCGCGTTTCTGCACTACCGGCAAGTGCAGAGTCTGAGGTCCGCAAGTGTCCCGAATGACTACGGGTTGAAGTGGCTGCTGACGGGCAACGCCGCCGAGGGAAAAGCATTCTTCAATGGCGCGGGCGGATGCAAGAGTTGCCATTCGCCGACGGGCGACCTGGCGCATGTGGCCAAAAAGTACGAGCCGCTGGGACTGGAAACGCAGATGCTTTATCCCCGCAGCAATGTGCAACGCACCGTCACCGTGACGCTGCCCTCCGGCCAGACCATCGAGGGCCCGCTCGTACATCTGGGTGAGTTCACCGTGGCCCTGCGGGATTCTGCGGGCTGGTACCGTTCCTTTGCGCTTGACCAGGTGAAGGTGAATGTCCATGACCCGCTTGCGGCGCATCGCATGCTGCTCGACAAGCTGACCCAGGCGGATATTCACAATCTCTTTGCCTACATGGAAACTTTGAAATGAGGACGTCGTTGATGACACACCGTAGCTGCTCCCGCTCCGTAAACACCCGCGGGCATTGGGGAGATGCGATTTACAGTTTTGCATTGATCGCGGTTTGCTGTCTCATGCTGTCGGCCATCGCCGCGCAGGCGCAGGGGCTCCCCGCCAAAGCGCTGCTGGAACCGCCAACCACCTTCTGGCCTACGTATAACGGCGACTACTCCGGGCGCCGCTTCAGCCCCCTGAAGCAGATCAATTCATCAAACGTTAACTCGCTGGCGCTGGCCTGGCTGTTCGCCACCGGGACTCAGGGAATCAAGTCAACTCCGCTGGAAGTAAGCGGCATTCTCTATTTCACCGTGCCGGATAACGTCTGGGCAATTGACGCGCGCACGGGCCGCGAGATCTGGCACTACTACCGCAAGTCGGAAGGCGACCACATCGGCAACCGTGGCGTTGGCATGTGGCATGACCGGCTCTACTTTACGACGCCGGATGCGCGCCTCGTCTGCCTCAGCGCCAAAGACGGCAAGCCGATCTGGATTGTCAGGCTCGCCGATGCGGACCTCAAGTATTTCGCAACGATGGCACCTCTGGTGGTCCACGACCACGTGATCGTGGGTGTCTCCGGCGATGTCACGGACATTCCAGGCTTCCTTGATTCCATTGATCCGGAAACAGGCAAGCTGCAGTGGCGATGGTGGGTTGAGCCGATGCCCGGTGAGCCCGGCGCCAAGACCTGGCCCAACGTTGATGCCATGCGGCACGGCGGCGGCATGACCTGGATGACGGGTACCTACGATCCTGAGTTAAACCTTCTTTATTGGGGCACGGGAAATCCCAACCCGGTGCTGGTGGGTTCGGCGCGGCCCGGCGCAAACCTTTATACCTGCTCGATTGTGGCGCTTGACCCGGACACCGGCAAGATGGTCTGGTACTACCAGGCTTCGCCGCACGACGTCCACGACTGGGACAACGTTGAAACTCCCGTGCTCTTCGACGGCGAGTTCAATGGCAAGCCCATGCACCTGCTGGCACAGGCCGCGCGCAACGCCTTCTTCTTCCTGCTTGACCGCACCAACGGCAAGCACTTGCTGACCGCTCCGTTCATCGATCAGACGTGGTCTTCTTCCTATGACGCCCAAGGTCATCCCATTCCCAAGCCGCACACGGCCCCTTCGCCCGACGGCTCTCTGGTTGAGCCGGCAACCGAAGGCGGCACCAACTGGATGGCGCCCAGCTTTGATCCGCAGACCGGCCTCTTCTACGTGACAGCCACGCGGACCTTCAGCATCTATTACCTGACGGCGCGCGGCAAAGCCGAGGGCTGGGGCGGACGCGACCGCGGGCTCTGGTCGGACACGGCCACGCGAGCCATAGACTACAAGACCGGCAAGATTGCCTGGACGCATGAACTCGGCCGCGGCGGCTCCGCAGCCGGCAACCTCTCGACGGCCGGGCATCTGTTGTTCACTGCCGACAACGCCGGCAACCTGCTGGCACTCGATCCGGCCACGGGCAAGACGCTGTGGCATGTGAACGCCGGCGGGCGCATGGATAGTTCTCCCATGACTTACATGCTTGACGGGCGGCAGTACGTGGTGGTGGCTGCGGACGACCGGCTGATGGGCTTCGCGCTGCCCGAGCGGCCCGCGGAGTCCGGGACGCAGTCGGCCGAGCGCTGAACCCTCGCACCGGAACAGGCGAATTGTAATTTTTACCCACTGTTCCGAAATGCCACAGGTTTTTGAACAGCAATACGAAATCCACGTGTAAATAATTAAATAAGTATTGTGTTTTCAATGCATTACATTTTTTAGAATTTTCTCTTATGAACGTCCCACACGTCCCATTCGGGACCTTTGCGGCAGTGAATGTAGCCTACTATAGTACGTTATCGGCCTGGTGCGCCTCGCGCGGCTGACATTCAGCCTCCTGCAGCGGACGGAGGCTGTGGCTGTGCGGTCCAATGGGCTCCGTGGCGACTACAGAAGCTTGGAGTATTCCGCCCGCGCCTGCTGAAGGACGGGAAGGCCGGGGTCGGCGTCTTTCCAGAGGGCCAGAAAATCCTGATAGGCCTTACGCGCTTTGTCTTTCTGGCCTTCCAGCACATAGGCGCGCGCCAGCCCCAGCCGCGCCAGCGCATAATTCGGCGTGGAAAGATCGACCCCGCGATGGCTCAGGATTGCCTGGAACTGCACCTCGGCGTTAGCGCCATCACGCGCCGCAAGATAAGCCTTTCCGCGCGTATAAGGCGCCACGAACCCTAACGCTTGTCCAAAATCATAGGGTGCGGAAGCCTGGAGAAGCTGAATTGCTTTTGCCGGATCGTGGCGCTGGATGGCGATTTCGGCTTCGGCGGCAGGGGCATAGACGCCATTCAGGATTGTGTCCTTCGGGTACTTGTGGGTTGCTTCATCCACAAGCTTTTGCGCTCCCGCCGGGTCTCCGGCCGCGGCAAGCGCGACCATCAACGGGTCCAGAACCACCCGGCTGCGGGAGCCTGACAGGGCGGTCGCGGCGTCCCTGCGAGCGGCATCAGTCTGGCCGAATTCTGCTTCGATCAATGTCAATGTAGCCATATCAAGGGCCGCTTCCTCCTTAAGCCCCTGGTTTTGACAAAGCTGCATGGCCTGGTTGACTTTCTGCCGCGCTTTCTCGATGTGGCCGCTCAACACCTGCGCAGCGGCCTCGGCGACAAACATTTCGTCATTGATCGGATGGCCCTGGCCCCAGGCCTCCTCGCGTGCCATGGTCGCCGTGTCGCCCGCCACAAAAGCCAGCAAGTACAAAGTAGCATGATAAGTAGGATAATCCGGATGCTGCGGCATCCCCTTCTGGAGGACGGCCTTGGCCTCATCGAACCGGTTCAGGCCGAGATATGCACCGGCCACATCGAGGGGGAACAGCACGCCGTCAGGGTTCGCGGCCATGGCACTCTGCCCCGCGTCAAGTGCCTGGTTGTATTGCCCGATCTGCATCAGGTGAAGGGAAATATTACCGTAAGGGATATCATCGCGCGGGTAGGTCTGGTACCACAGTCGATAGGTCTCAATCGCCTTGCCAAGCTCTCCTGTCACGAAACCGTAGTAATGCGCGGTAATGTAAAACTTTTCCCTGTCGCTGGCGCGGTCGCTAAGCTCATAGGCTTTCCGGGTATTTTCCTCCCCCGGGGCTGTTTCCCCCAGGTTCGACTCGCTTGTTCCCAGGGCCGCGTAAGCCATGGCGAAGTTCGGGTCGAGCGACACGGCGCGCTGGTAGAGCGAAATCGCGTCTGTGTCGTCGCCCTGCATGTGTTTCGTCCAGCCGATGCTGTAAGACTTCAGTGCGTCGAGCGAAGGGGTCGTAACCTGTTCGAGAGGCTTGTCGAATTTCTGAATCGAGCCGAGCGATTCACCCAGCTTCGAGCGCAACTGGGTGGCGGCGTTGCCGAGCGCGGTCAACACCTGCTCCTTGCTCCCCGCCTGGGCCTGGGTTTCCGCCAGCGTGTCGCCGCTTGAAGAGTTGACAGCGTCGAGGGTAATCGCATACTGGCTGCCCAGGCTGGCAATCGAGCCGGTGAGCATGGCCTTGATGCCGTTGCGCTGGCAGATCTGTCGGCCGATATCCTGCGTGACGCGCGCGTCAGCCGCCTGGCCCATCAGCTTAAGCGTCTGCATCACCTTCTGGCCGGGCACGATGTTCAGATAAGGAGATTGCCCCAGGTCCACCTCCAGAGCCCGCCGCAGCGTGCCGTCGAACGTTGTGTCATTGGTCGTGTTAACAAAATCCGTAACCAGGATCGAGTCTTTTTCCGTCAGGGCCGGCGAGCGTTTGCCATGCCACAGCCAGTAGCCCACACCCAGGGCGATCAACAATACAAGCCCAATGCCCATCCCCACCTTGTGCCGCCTGGCTACATCCACAATGATCTGTGAATCAGAACTGGCATGCTGGGTGCCGGAACTGCTGCCCGGTTGAGGCGACCCTGCGCCGCCTTCCGGCGAGGTAAACTCGCCGCTGCGTACTGTTCCCGAGGAGACCAACGATGCGGTTGCTGCACGCCCTGAACTGGTGTCGCGCTTCAGGCGTTTGAGGTCGGCCCGGACGTCAGCGGCGTGCTGATAGCGGAGATCGCGGTCTTTTTCCAGGCATTTGCTGATGATTCGATGAAGTTCAGGCGGAAGGTTGGCATTAATGCTGGTGACCGCTGTGGGATCCTCGGCCAGTATCTTATGGAAGATCACCGCCGTGGTTTCGCCCGCAAAAGCCTGGCGGCCGGTCGCCATCTCATAGAGCACAGCGCCGAAGCTGAAGAGATCGGTGCGGGCATCGAGCGTTTCGCCCCGGGCCTGTTCCGGGCTCATGTAAGCCACCGTGCCCACCGCGGAGCCGGGGCTGGTGAGGTTGTCGCGGTAATTGGGGGCCGTGGGAGCTTCTGTAGCGGCGGTGTCCTCACCGTCGGTCCCCAAACCCGACCCGGAGGATGCAGTCAATTTCGCCAGACCGAAATCGAGAATCTTCGCCTGGCCGCGCGCGGTGACAAAAATATTGGCCGGCTTGATGTCGCGATGAACGATACCTTTCTGGTGCGCGGCATCGAGCGCATCGGCGATTTCGATGGCCCAATCCAGCACCATATCCGTCCTGACGGGCCGGCCCTCAATACGATGCTTCAGCGTCTGGCCCTCCATCAGTTCCATGGCAATGTAGGGCCGGCCTTCGTGCTGGCCAATTTCATGAATGGTGCAGATGTTGGGGTGATTGAGCGCGGCAGCGGCACGCGCTTCGCGCTGGAACCGCTCGAGCTTCTGCGTGTCACCCGAAAGTTCATCCGGCAGAAATTTCAGCGCAACGAACCGCCCGAGCGTGGTGTCTTCGGCCTTATAGACGACACCCATCCCCCCGCCGCCGAGCTTTTCACAAACACGGTAGTGCGCAATGACATCGCCTGTCATAGGACCCGCCCTCCCCACAGTCGTGCCCCAATCATAGAGAGGGGCAACCAGGAAGTCAACGGCCTGCTGCTGCGCTTTTCGGGGCAAGCGGGTAGCCACGGTCAGCGTTGTTCTGACCGTGGGTTCTTCGCAAGGGAAAATACCCACGGACAAGATAGCGTTGTCCGTGGCTACCATCTTTTCGGGGCAAGCGTGCAGCGCAAAATCTGTGGGCGGCTGGCGCGGGTGTACACTTGGGGGCATGGAAAAAATCCAAATTCACCAGCAGGGATTCGCGGGCATGGTCTGGGTTGCCGCGTGGCTGTTCACTATCGGCTTTCTGCGCCTGACGTTCTGGAAAGCCGTTTTTGCCATAGTGCTGTGGCCCTACTATCTTGGCCTGGTTTTCGGCAAGTGACTGCGGCGCGCGAAATCGCAGGAATCCAGGTGATCATTCACCATTCCGACGGCCTGCATGAATGAATAGCAGATTGTCGTGCCGACAAATCTGAATCCGCGCTTCTTCAAGTCGCGGCTCATAGCGTCAGA
>JAJYJL010000272.1 GCA_021789565.1 Acidobacteriota bacterium | reverse complement strand
CCTCGTGGTGGCCGCGGGGCTCGCCAACCTGTTTGGCGCCTCCATCGTTTCAGCCCGCGCCTGGAGCCGCGCTTTCCTTGCCTACTTCATCGCACTGGGTGCCGGGTTTATGCTGGCCACCGCCATGACGGAAATGATCCCGGAAAGTTTGCACCTGGCGCCGGTTGGTGGCTCGGTCCTGATTCTGGCCGGCTACCTGGTGGTGCACATGTTTGAGCACGTCTGGCCGGGCCACTTCCATTTCGGCGAAGAAACCCACGCGGAAGAATTTGTCCACACTCGCGTGGCTTACACGGCGCTGGGCGGATTGCTGGTCCATACTTTTCTCGACGGCGTGGCCATCGTTTCGGGCTTTATGATTTCGACCTGGCTGGGCACGGTGATTTTCGGCGCCACCATCCTGCATAATATTCCCGAGGGGTTCACCATATCCTCGGTGATGGTGACGGCGGGCAAGGGCCGAGCCTCCGGCATGAAAGCGGCGGCGGCGCTGGGTGTCTCAAGAATTCTCGGCATCCTCACCATGGGACTTGCCGCGCACTGGGTGGCCTACGGCCTGGCGCTTTCCGCCGGGGCTACGCTTTACGTCGCAGCCTCTGACCTGATTCCCGAAGTGAACAAGAAGCCGGGCATCAGGATCGCACTGGCGGTAGGGGCAGGCATCGCCATGGTGGTCCTGCTGAAGATGTTGTTTGTGTAGGGGCGTGATGTATTCCAACGAAGTGCTGGACCATTTCCACAACCCGCGCAACGTGGGCGAATTGGACGGGCCGGCCGCCGTGGCCGAAGCCAGCAATCCCGTGTGTGGCGACGTCATGAAGCTGTGGATACTGGCGCGCGACGGCAGGGTGATGGCGGCGGCATTCAAGGCGCAGGGATGCGTTCCGGCCGTCGCTTGTGGCTCGTGGCTCACCGAGGCCATCAAAGGCAAGACGGTCGCGGAACTCGCGGCGATCAGCGCGGATGAGGTTGAAGCCGGACTCGGCGGCCTGCCCGCAGCCTCGCGCCACGCCAGCATGCTGGCCGTGACCGCTCTTCGAGAGGCGATTGAAAAGCTTCGCCCACGAGATGTGGCAGAATAAGATCTGAAATCCTTTTTGAGCATCCAAGCCCCTTAAGGAGCGCGAATGAAGATCATCAACCTGCTGGTTCTCATTTTTCTGGCCGGGCCACTGGCTTTTGGCCAGGTGGTGGACGTTACACACGGGCAGGAGCCCAATCTGCCCAAACCCTTCACCAAGCCCATCGTGGCGAACCCGCCGCAAGGCCGGCCCTCGCCGGGCTTCAAGCCGAGGGCGCTGCCGGGCTTTCAGGTTTCCCTGTTTGCCAAAGGGTTCAAAGAACCCCGTTATCTGGCCGTTGCGCCCAACGGCGACGTTTTTGTGGCCGACACCAGTGGCAACACGGTATACGCCCTGCACGATCCCGGCAACGGGATGGCCTCCGACGGGCGAACCACCTTTGCCGGCCATTTGAACGAGCCGTTCGGAATCGCCTTCCATGGTAACTACGTCTACATCGCCGATACCAATGAAGTGATCCGCTTCCCCTACGATCCCAAGACCTCCAGGCGCACGGGCGGCCGCGAAAATATCCTCGCCCTGCCGGGCGGCGGAATGCACTCCACGCGGACGGTGGTCTTCAGCCTGAACGGCAAGCAGATGTTTGTGTCCGCCGGCTCCGACTGCAACGTCTGCGTGGAATCTGACCCGCGCCGCGCCGCCATCCAGGTGGCCGATCCTGACGGCAATAATGCGAAGATTTACGCCAGCGGCCTGCGCAACGCCGTGGGCCTGGCCATCAATCCCGATAACGGCGTGCTTTGGGCCGACGTGAACGAGCGCGACATGATGGGCGACAACCTGCCGCCGGACTACTTTACCCACGTGCCCCAGCGCGGATTTTTCGGATGGCCCTACAGCTACATCGGAAAAAACCTCGACCCCCGGGTGAAACAGAAGCGGACTGACCTGGTGGCCAAAGCCATCGTTCCCGATGTCCTGCTGGGGCCCCACGTGGCGCCGCTGGAATCCACTTTCTACACTGGAAAGCAATTTCCCTCGAGTTACTGGCACGGAGCGTTTGTCGCGTTGCACGGTTCCTGGAACCGCAGCATCCTTTCGGGCTACCAGGTGGTGTTTGTTCCTTTCAAGAACGGCGAGCCTACTGCTAAACCCGAGAACTTCCTGACCGGTTTTGATCCCAACCCCCACGCCAAATCTGTGGAAGGACGCCCCGTGGGCGTGGCTGTGGCTAAAGACGGTTCGCTGCTGGTGTCCGATGACGTGGGCAACGTCATCTGGCGGGTGTCAAAGAAGTAATCCACCGGCGGCATGAGATTGGCACAAAGCGCAGCACCCACGGCCCGGCACTGCGCTCCCCGGCCCGCAGCAGCAAATGTCGGACCATTTATGGTGTTTTCGCTTGGGCCAAGCTGGAGTATAATTGCCTGAGTTGGGGGACGCGGAGGGGTAAACAGATGCGCGCCGTGTCCGATGGCTTGTTGACAACAGGCCTGCTGACAGTGGCAGGCTACATCCTCCAGACGTTCCTACCTGGCTCGTCCATCATCTCGGTCGGCTGGAACGCCCGCGAATACTATATTCCTGAAAATGTCGCTGCTTTTTGGGGCTGCGTGGCCCTGGGCGTGGTGATAGGCTCTATCCAGGTCATCCGGGTCTTGCTGCAGGATGCAGGACGATTGCAGTAGGCAGACATTGGCAGGTAATGGAGATGTTGTGGGGCTCGTTCGAGCGCAGGACACTGTTTGATGTTTGAAAAATTCTCTCAACGCTCACGGCAGGTTGTTTTCCTGGCTCGTTTCAAAGCCGGTCAGCGAGGCGCTACGGCGATTGGGGTTGGAGATTTTCTTGTTTCCCTGGTTATTGAGGACCAGGGGAAGTTCCAGCAGGCCGTTTCCGGGGTGTGGACTGATGACACGCCACTCGTTCAACCCAAAACATTTCCACAAAATCCATTTCTAGCTTCTGAAATTGCCGACGAATTGCTTGCCCGGCTGGAAGCTCTCAGTGCACGTTTGCAGCCGCTGCCCATGTCGGCTGAAATGCCTCTCTCTCAAGCTTCCAAAAACGCACTCGCAAGAGCCGAATCCCTCTGCGATCAAATGCAAAGTACCGAGATCGAGCCACTGCACCTGCTTGCTGGGATTCTGGAGAACCAGAAGAACAAAGCTGCTCAAGTTTTCCGCGATGCAGGAATAACACACGAGAAGATCGTTCCATTCCTCAAGGGCCAAAAGTAACTCGCTGGGGCGAGCATTTGGGCTCTTATTCTCCCTGAAGGTTTCGGGAGGGCAGACCCTCCCCTACCTTCCAGTTGTCAGCTTGAGATAGCTTTCAGGGTCGTCGACGTCGATGAGGATGCCGCGGTCGGTAACCTCGACAAACTCCGTCTGAGGGCGGTAATGGTGGATGACCGTATCGGCGCCCCGGTTAGGACCGAGTGCTGCAATCTGATCAACCACTTCCTTGCCCACGAGCACCGGATGGCCGTGCTTGCCGTTGAGTTGCGGGATGACAACCGGCTTGCCCGTAGACTTAAAGTGTTGGATTAACGTCTGCACTGTTTCCGCTGAAACTGAAGGGTGATCTACGAGGCAAAATACCACGCCTGCGGGTTTGTTCGCTGCCAGTACCCGCAAGCCCGCCTGGAGGGACGAAGTCTGGCCATGGCGGTAGTCCTGATTGACGGCCACCTCAACCGCCGAGAGGTCCATGCTCTGCTGGATCAGCTCTGCGTGATGGCCTAAAACAACAACCACCCGCCCGATGCCGGCTTTGCGCAGCACGGAGATGATGTTTTCAAGGAAAGTCCTGCCGCGATACATCAGCAGGGCCTTGTCAGCCCCCATGCGTAAGGACTCGCCTGCGGCAAGCACAACAGCAGCGACAACCGGCGAGGAGGGCGTCGCGGCAGATTCCGAAACAACGTTCATGATGTTTGCTGGACTTTGGGCTTCCAGGCGAGCGACGGGACTAGGGCGGCGACATTTCTGCGCACGGCAATCATTTCGGCCACGATGGAAACGGAAATCTCTTCCGGCGTGAGCGCGCCGATATCGAGCCCCACGGGCGAGTGCACCCGCTCAAGCCTCTCGGCGGAAACACCCTCGGCGGTGAGAATTTTGGCAAACTCGGCCAGCTTCCGCTTGCTGCCCACCATGCCCACATAGCGCGCATCAGTCGTGACGGCCCAGCGCAGGCAATCGAGATCGCCCTTGTGCCCGCGCGTGGCGATGACGATGTAAGCGAGGGTGTTGGGAACGATCTGCGGGAAGATTTCCTCCCACGGGCCGGTGTGCGTGGCCATGACCGACGGAAAACGCTCCTTATTCGCGAAGGCCTCGCGGTCGTCCGAGACCACGATGTCAAACCCGGCAAGCCCCGCCACAGTGGCGACGCTGCGTGAAACGTGGCCGCCGCCGAAAAGGTACAGCGTGGGCGTGGCCAGAATGGGCTCGACGAAAATGTCGAGTGAACCGCCGCAGACGAGGCCGGTGTCGTATTCCGGATTGGCGTTGAGGTTGAAGTGCAGGCGGCGCGGCTTCTCTTCCCGCATCACGTCCTGCGCGGCGGACCAGACGTCAGCCTCCACGCAGCCGCCGCCCACCGTGCCCACAATTGAGCCGTCATCGCGGATCAGAATCTTGGAGCACTCGTAGCTGGGAATGGATCCCTGCACCTGGATGATGGTGGCCAGAGCTCCCTTGCGGCCTGCGTTCCGCAGCTTGACGATTTCACTGAAGACGTCGCTCATAAAGTTATTTTCAGGGTAAACTGGTGCTCGGGCGTTGTCAATTGCGGCCACCATCAAGCGCGCCTGGACGCATTTCACCTACAAGAGCAACTCACGCAAAGGCGCAAAGACGCCAAGGAAGGCGTACAAGCCTTGAGGTTGGATCTGACATTATATTTGCGCCTTTGCGCCTTGGCGTGAGAATGCTTTTGGTGGGAAGCATCGATAACTCTCGGGCAATTCGCCTTCAAGGAAGGTCTGGTAACATATCAGTTAATCACAATTGAGAGGTTTGGAATGAAAGCGGTTCGATTCCACGAGCACGGCGGCCCGGACGTTTTGAAATACGAAGACGCGCCAGAACCTGAAATCCAGCCCAACGAAGTTCTGGTAAAGGTGAAAGCGTGCGCGCTGAACCATCTTGACCTGTGGGTGCGCAGTGGCGTGCGCGCCTGGAAGCTGCCCATGCCGCACATTGTGGGCAGCGACATCTCAGGCGAGGTTGCGCAGGTTGGGGCGCTGGTAACCCACGCGAAAGTGGGCGAACGCGTGCTGCTGGCTCCGGGGATCGGTTGCGGCCAGTGCGAGGCATGCTGGAAGGGCCTCGACAGCGCCTGCCGCAGCTACACGATTTTCGGCGTGATGGTGGACGGCGGCTATGCCGAATACGTGAAGTCCCCGGCCATGAACGTGATTCCGATTCCCGGCGATTTGAATTTTGAGGAAGCGGCCTCGGTGCCGCTGGTGTTCCTGACCGCCTGGCACATGCTTTTGGGGCGCGCAAAATTGCAGCCCGGCGAAGATGTGCTGGTGGTGGGCGCGGGCTCGGGCGTGGGCATCGCCGCCATCCAGGTGGCAAAGCTTGTGGGATGCCGGGTGATTACGGTGGCAGGGACGGACGAGAAGCTTGAGAAAGCCCGCGCCCTGGGCGCCGATGAGGGCATCAATCACACCAGGCAGTCCATCGCCGAAGAAGTGTCGCGGCTGACCGGCAAACGCGGCGTGGACGTGATCGTCGAGCACGTGGGCCAGGCCGTTTGGGAGGATTGCTTTGCCTCGCTCGCCACCTGCGGGCGCCTGGTGACCTGTGGAGTGACGAGCGGCGGCGAAGTCAAGCTGAACATTCAGGCGCTGTTCGGGCGGCAGAGGGCCGTCCTCGGCTCGTTTATGGGCGGCAAAGGAGAATTGATGGACGTGCTCAAGCTGATCGGCCAGCGCAAATTGAAGCCGGTCATCGATTCCGTCTTCCCGCTGGCGGAAGCCGCCGAGGCGCAGAGGAAAATGGAGAGCCGCGATTTCTTCGGAAAGATCCTGCTGAGGCCGTGAACTGCGGCCGCGGCGAAGTCGCCGCCTTGGCCTTCCAGTTGCCGGTGGCCTGCTCCCACACTCGCAGGGCAACGAAAAGCAGAGCGATTACGAAACCGGCGATGACAAGGAGCATCGTCAACTGGTAAAGCCGGCTTCGTGGGTAAAGCCCTTTGTACTCAATTGAGAGACGGTTCGACCACCTGGGAACCAGTGTATGCGGGATCTTGCCTCCAGGCGGTACCTTACGGTTCACTTTGAAGATTATTAGATGGTAAAGGCCGGACGCGGGGAGAAGTGCGGCTATGAAGCATACAAACAAAATTGTTTCGTATTTGCCCATCGCTCCCACTCACGCTACCCACGGCGCAGGTAGGCGGAGATCAGGATCACAATCATGGCCAGGCCGAAGGCGGTGTAAAGCCACTGCCTCCTGTGCTCTCTGAACCCGTTGAAGATTTTCAACGGAATGGTGAGGCACAGGATGATGACAAAAACCAGCAGCGCCAGAACAATCTTCAGGGCAAGGAACTTCCAGTACGGTCCCCAGGGAACCAGCCACACCAGTTTGACGTTGTAGAGGCCAGAAGCCAGCAGCAGGACAATCACGGACCAGGAAACCCATCGGAACCTTCCCAGGGCGGCTTTCAGCAGACGCTTCTGCTGTTCCTCTTCCAGAAGGCCAGCGGAGGGAAACAAAACAAGCAGCATGAATGCCATGCCTCCCACGCCGATCACGGCTGCGCTGACGTGTACCCACTGTACGAGTGTCGACATGCATTCTTCCTTGCCAATAAGCTTGTGCTGCCGCTTGTTAAGCCGAAGCCCGTTGGTTGCATATTTAACCGTCAGGACTGGAATAAACCGGCTGCGCCAGAATGTGCGCTGAGTGCGGCGCTGGCGGCGGCCCCGCCCGCGCGGGACAGGCCGTTCCGCCGCCTGGCGGTGCAGCGTCAGACCGCCTTAAGAATGGGCTGCAGCCAGCTTGTCGATCTGCTGCGCGAGATCAAAATCTTTCCGGGTGACGCCGCCTTCACTGTGGGTGGAAAGCGAGACACCCACCACGTTGTAGCTGATGGTGATGTCGGGATGGTGCTGCACCTCTTCGGCCGCCCCGGCGATCTTGTTGACCAGTTCCATGGCGGACAAGAAGGACTTGAGGGTGTACCTCTTCTGAATGGCCTTTCCCTGTTGCGACCACCCCTGCAGGTCTTTCAGTTTCTGCTGGATTTCGTTCTTGCTGAATGCCGCCACAACGCCTCCTTCTCATGTCGACTTCGTAGTTGAGTATAGAAAAGGCGCGCAGGACAAGTCAACGGAAGTTGGGGATAGGAGATAGGGGAGCTACAAGTGCGGCCCTGAAGTATCTCCCTATATTGGCGCGCCGCGGGGATGATCCCGGCCGGGTATGCCGGCGGCGGGCTTCGCATCAAGGGCTGGATTTAGGGTTTTCCAGTTAGCTGACAGGATAAGGGTCTTTCGGACCGAGCTGCCCCAGGTAGTCCAAGGCCTGCTGAATCCGGGCTTCCCTGTCCATATCCTGGAAGGGTAACGCGTTGTGCTGCTCTCCAAGCCCCACAACAGCGCCGTGCGCGGGCGGGATCCTGAGGCTCTCCGGGAGCTTATTGAACGACAATTCAATGCGTGAGAACGCCTGATCAAGGAACCCTTTGAGCCCCGTGTTCAGGCTGCTTTCATCCTTTTTCGCCGCACAATCCACCGCCACGGCCGGCTGCTCCGCCGGCAACTTCGCAACCGGCTCAGCCTTCAGCTCACGGAATTGCCGCACCGTCTGTTCCAGCGCACTGATCTGAGCCTGGACAGAGTTCAGCGTTCCCTGAAGCTTCTCCTGAACCAACTGTTCGTGCCGGGCAACCAGTTGTTCAACCTTTTTGCAGATAGACTTTTCGAGTTTGGCTGCCGCTTGCCCCAGGCGGGGTTCCAAGAGCTTCTCAATTTGCCCCTGGGCCTGCAATTTTTCACGGAACTCGGCAGCAAGCGCGTCGATTCGGCCGGAAATCTCCTCCGCGACCGGGCGTTCCGCCGGCGTCTGCGCAAGCGCGTGGGCCTTCAGTTCGCGGACTTCCCGCACCGAGTGCTCCAGCGTACTGATCTGGGCATGGACGGGGTTTAGTGCCGCCTGTAGCCGTTCCTGGAGCGACCGCTCGTGTTCGGCCAAGAGGTTTTCAACATCCGCCGCTGCGATTGCCGGCTCCGCCGGCGGCATGGCAACCACCTCAGCCTTCAGTTCGCGGACTTCCCGCACCGAGTGCTCCAGCGTACTGATCTGGGCATGGACGGGGTTGAGCGCCGCCTGTAGCC
>JAJYJL010000271.1 GCA_021789565.1 Acidobacteriota bacterium | reverse complement strand
ATCTACGGCGGGTAACCTGGCAGATCCGATTGCACTGGGCAGCATCGAGTTCGCCGCGGAGTATCTGCAATCTGAGGTGCTTGTGGTCCTGGGCCATGAAAACTGCGGGGCCGTGGCGGCGGCAGCTTCAGGAGCGAAGGTTCCTTCTGCGAATCTGGAGTCGATTGTTGCGCGGGTCCGTCCAGCCATCGAGAGTGTCAAAGGCCATGCCGAAGGCGATGGACTGCTCCGCCTGGCCGAGCAGGCCAACGTCCGCCACAGCGCGCGCGACCTTCTGCGCAACAGCTCATTGCTCCGGCAGAAAGTGGCGGACGGAAAACTCACCGTCATCAAGGCGCTCTATCATCTGACAACTGGGGAAGTAGTGCGACTGGCGGAGTAAACCGACAGCCCGCGGGCCGATGTTCGACACCTCTCAGGGAGGGAAAGTTCATGAAGAGAATTTTTGGGCGCGGCGTCGTGGCTGCAGCCTTGATCGCGTTCATTTTCGCGGCGGAAGCCTGCCGCCGCAAGCCCGAGCTTCACGCGAAATATTATCAAATGAAGGGAGAGGTGATCTCGGTGGATGTGGGGCACCAACAGATCATTGTCGACCATGAAGCGATTCCGGGCTTCATGGAGGCGATGACCATGTCCTATGGGGTAAAAGATGACGCCGCCCTGAAACAATTGAAGCCCGGGGACCGGATTACGGCCCGCGTGGTGGTTACTTCAGACGACGTCTGGCTCGACAACATTGTCATTGTTCAGAAGGCCGCGGCAAACGCGCCTCCGCCGAAGCTTGACGAGAACGCGCCGCCGCACGCGGGCGAGCGGGTCCCGGACTTTACCTTTGTCAATCAGGACGGCCGCCGCGTTCATTTTCGCCGGTACCGCGGCAAAACAGTCCTGCTGACGTTCGTTTATACGCGCTGCCCATTCCCGACCTATTGTCCGCTGATGACCCGCAATTTTGCGGACATCAACAACCAATTGGCGGCCAACGCCCTTCTGGAAGCCAGAACACACCTGCTGACCCTCAGCTTTGATCCCTCGCACGACACGCCGGCGGTTTTGAAGGCTTATGGCGAGCGTTATACCGGCAAAAACGATCCCGGGTTCCGGCATTGGGAATTTGCCTCTATTCCTTCCGGGGAACTGAAGAAAGTGTCCTCATTCTTCGGCTTCACTTTTGAAGAGGAGGGCGGCCAGATTGTTCATTCGCTGAGCACTGCGCTGGTGGGCCCGGATCAAAAGCTGGTGCGGTGGTATGCCGGCAACCGCTGGAGTCCATCCGAAGTCCTGAAGGATATCAAAGCGCTGGCCGGCTGTTGAAGTATCCCGCAGAGAGAAGGTAGCGGCGTCCCGTCGAGGCTGGGCCGCCAAAAGGTCAATGCTTTCAACGTGGCTTGGCGGCGTAAAGCCGCCCCTGCATCGCCGCTTTGCCCGCAAACTCCCTGGGATTAAGGTTGTTCGACTTTAAGACACGGAAGTGGTTTGCGCCGCAGCGTTTCAGGAATCCCTCGCCAATTCCGGTGTTCCAAAAGCCCGAAAACTCTGAGATACTTGGTGCCATCCCAAAACGAGGTCTGGAACCATGCACCGGAAAACCGTCGCTGGGTTGCTGGCCTGGGTTTGCTGCCTGTTCTTAGCGCTTGCGGTTAAGAATTCGCCGAAGGCGCAGGACGCCGCTTCGCAATTCGGCCTGTTTGAAAATCATGGGGACGTGGGAACGGTCCTGCATCCCGGGTCCGTGCAGTACGACGCCGCAAAGGGAACCTACACGATTTCCGGCAGCGGCAACAACATGTGGCTTTCAGAAGATGATTTCCAGTTCGTCTGGAAGAAGGTTTCGGGCGACGTCACTCTGGCTGCGGACATCGCATTTGAAGGCACAGGCGGCAACGAGCACCGCAAGGCCGTCCTGATGGTCCGCCAGAGCCTGGATGCCGATTCCGTTTATGCGGATATTGCCCGCCACGGGGTCGGCCTCACCTCGCTGCAGTGGCGGGAAAAGAAGGGCGCCACAACGCACGAAGTGCAGGCCAACATCAACGCGCCCCGGCGCCTGAGGATTGAAAAGCGCGGCGACTACTTTTACATGTTTCTTGGCCACGGCGATGACCTCAAGCTTGCGGCCGGCTCGCCTTTGATCAAACTGAGGGCGCCGTTTTATGTGGGCCTCGGCGTCTGCTCGCACGACAAGGACCGGGTGGAGACGGCGGTTTTTTCAAACGTTGAGCTCAAAACCTCGCAGCCGGCGCCGTCCGCCGCGACAACCCTCTACAGCACGCTCGAGCAGGTGTCTATTGGGTCGGGCGACCGCCGCGAGGTTTACACAACCGAGGGACGCATTGAAGCGCCCAACTGGAGCCCTGACGGCAAGCTGCTGCTTTATAACCGCGACGGGCGCATCGAAAGAATTCCCGTGGAGGGCGGCGAGCCGGAACCGCTTGAAACCGGTTTTGCCACGCGCTGCAACAACGATCACGGCATTTCGCCCGGCGGCAAATCGCTGGCGATCAGCGACAGTTCGCAGGACGGGCACGAGTCGCTGATCTACGTCGTCCCGCTGGCGGGCGGCACGCCGCGCCGCGTTACCCAAAAGTCGCCTTCCTACTTTCACGGATGGTCGCCCGACGGCAAAACGATCGCCTTCTGCGGCGAGCGTGGCGGGAAGTATGACGTCTACACCATCCCGGCCAAAGGCGGAAAAGAAGTGCAGCTTACAAAGAACGCCGGCCACAACGACGGCCCGGAATATTCTCCCGACGGCAAGTACATCTACTTCAATTCCGACCGCACGGGCCTCGAGCAGATCTGGCGCATGCATCCCGACGGCTCGGACCAGGTGCGCGTGACGAACGATGAAACCAACGACTGGTTCCCGCACTTTTCGCCCGACGGCAAGTGGATGGTTTTTCTCTCCTACCCGAAAGACGTGACCGGCCATCCGGAAAACAAGAACGTCGAGCTGCGCATCATGCAGATGAGCGATGGCACCATCAAACCGCTCGCGCGCCTCTTCGGCGGGCAGGGAACCATCAACGTTGCCTCCTGGTCGCCCGACAGCCTGCACGTGGCCTTCGTCAGCTACCATCTGCTGCCGGAATAAGCCCGGCCCCTGCGTACCTGAGCCAACGCCAGGCCTTCCCAAAGTGAAAATACTTGAGACAGTCCGGCCGTGCGGCTGGCCGCTATCGTTCGGCCTGGGTGGTGGCGGCGGGTGAAAGCGTCCACGCTTTGCCGTCGAACTTTTCATCCGTATGGGCGCCGAGCAGCTTGAGCACACTGGGAGCCACGTCCATGATGCTGGGATTGGAAGAGTCGAGTTTGCGGTTGATGAAGAGGATGGCGTTGGTGTCTTTGGGATCGGAAGCACAATGATCGCCGCTCCACTTGCGCATGTTGGGGACCACGATACCGGGCGGAATGGCGCCGAGCGAAGTTTCCCAGGAAGTGCGATAGCCGGGTTCGAAGTTGAGTTGCAGGTCGGGAGCGTTTTTGGCCTGGGGGCCGTGGTCAATGTCCTGGCCAGGGAAGACATCCTCGAGCACGGGTTTGTTGGTGCGAGGATCGCGGTAAGCCAGCAGCTTCTTGCGGATTTCCTCGTCCACCTGGCGGGCCTGCTGGCCGGGCTCGACGATGCCGTACCGCTCGCGCCCGTAAATGTTGAGATAGATCTGGCCCAGGCCCAGCGCGTAGGCCTTGGTCTTGCTCCAGTCAACATTGGGGAAGAAGTTGCCCTGGCCGTAGAGATTTCCCAGCTTGTACTGTTTTTCCCGGGCGTTGGGATTCTTGAGAACCATGTACCCGTTCTTCACCAGCCAGGTGTTGGTGTTAAAGCCGTAGTTGAAGGCATGGAAGCCGTGGTCGGAGACGATGATCAGCGTCGTGCCGGGCTTCATGTTTTTTTCAACCTCGCCCACCACCTTGTCCGCCGCCTGATAAACCTGCAGGATGGCGTCGCCGTATTTTTTTGCCAGCGCCGCGTCGTAGCGGGGGCTGGTAGGATCGGTCAGCCGCCAGAACATGTGCTGGACGCTGTCCGTGCTGGTATAAACGGCCACCGTCAGGCTGGAAGGATGGTGCTGGAGCTGGTCGAGCAACATCCTGGTCAGCGTATCCATGGTGCGGTAAGTGTCCTGGAGAAAGACGCCTTCGTCAATGCGTTCCTCGTTCAGCGCCCAGGTGTCGTGCCACCAGCCCAGCGTCTTGAAGTCGCCCCACTTCTGCGCCAGTTGCTTGCTCCAGCCGGAGGGATAAGTGACCGGCAGGGCGGGGTCCTTGGGGTCGATGTTGAGCGGAGACATGTAAATCCGCAGCTCGGGCGAGGTCTCAAGAACGTAGAATCGGCTGATGGCGCGGACCGACAGAAACATGTTGACCGGAAACTTTTCGTTGAACCATTTGCTCCAGTGGCCGCTGGCGACGGTTTCCGTCTGGCCGTCCAGTTGGATCGTCACCGACTGGTTGTCCTGCGAGAGATTGAACTCCACAGGAATGGAAATGCGCGTGTACTTGTCAGTGGTGGGGTCCACCGGTCCGGAGATTTCGCTTTTGGCGCTGCGCCCGTTCATTTCCAGGCGAATCAGCTTTCCGCCAAACTCCGTGTTGCCGGCTTCTTCCGCCGGCAGATTGGAAGCGAAATAAAAAAATGTTCCCCAGGTTCCCCGCACGTCAGGAACGCCCAGGCCGGCCAGCAGCTCGCCGCCCGGCACCGGCGTGGGTGGAAATTCCAGCGGCATCCGGAGCACGGTGGTCTTGAACCCGTCATCGGCCGCCGCGGCGTAGAACGGGGTCCCATGCCGTTCGTTGGTGACCTTGGGGCCGCGGATAGGAATCAGGCCGAAAAGGAATTTGGGCTTTTGATGCGCGACCAGCCCGATGCGAGGCAGATAGGTCTGAGGATCGCGTGCCAGAAAATCGTAGATGCCCGTCCCGCCCGGATTCAGCCCCGTCGCAAACGACGCCCAGGCCACCGGAGATTCCGGAGGGTTCGTGGTTCCCAGCTTGGAGAAAGTTCCTGTCTGCGCCAGGCGCTCAAAATTGGGAAGTTTGCCTTCCTGCATCCACTTGGCGGCCAGGACGGGAGACATCCCGTCGAAGCCCAGCACGATAACCTGGTTGGTGACCGGGCGCGTGGCTTTGCGCTGGCACGAAGAAGTGGCGAGAGCGACGGCAACCACTGCGAGGATTAAAATTCCAGGAAGAGACCTTTGTTGTTTCATTGGGCCCAAGCTGCAATTCTAGTATTCCTGCGGCAGAACGTCGAGACAAATTTAGCGGCGCCGGTCCTTCAGGGGCTAACGCCCGGGAAATAACCGCTCTTTTGTGGCACGAGTGAACTCATGCCTTCACAAAAAGCAGCCGCAAGCCGCCCGAGGAGAAAGGGCACGGATTCATCTCATGGGCCGGCGAATGTTGCCGCGAAAGGGGAGAAGGGGCACGACTAAACTCGTGCCCTTGTCACTGAGCCTTATTCAATCTTGAATCATCCGGGCCAGCGATGCGCGCTTCCCTCCGGTGGGAATAAACTTTTGGAACTATTTCAGCCGGGAGAATGAGCGGTCGAGGGTGAAGGACAACGTGGCAGCGGCATTCTCTGCATAGGCGGCCAGCGCTTCGCGATAGAAATTGAGGCTGCGCTCGCGGATGGAAGTTTCCGGCTCCTGGGGAGACACCAGGTGGTTGGTCTCATGCAGGATGACGCTCAGCAGGCGCAGGCGGAATTGCCTGGCGTGGAACTCCTCCAGGCGGCTGCCCTGCAGGAATTTGGCGTCCAGGGCTGTATCGCTGAGCGGCAGGGCCTGCCAGGTGTGGACCTGTTCATAAGCAATATCCATTTCACCGGCATGCTCGCCTCCAAAAGCATCATGAGGCATGGCAAACGGGGCCTCGCGCACCGCCACATGCCGGTGGCCCAGGCATCCGCAGACATTGGTGCGGTGGAGTTGGATGACCACCAGTTGCGGAGCGCGAAAAAGGATTTCGTCGTAGACTTCGCGGCATCGGCCGGGCGCCTCCATCCAGTCCTGTTCCAGCGCGCGGGCTGTTTCCGCGGCCCGCCCATCGTCGCGCACATGATGAGCGATCACATAGAGCGGCCGGGAGCGGTCGCGAAGAGCTGCCAGCGTGTATCGCCGGCCGGTCAGCCACTCACGCCACCGCGCCACTCGAGGGCGCGACTGCAGGTAATTCAGAACGGCGCTTTGCAGGTTGGAATTTTCAGGACACATTCAAGACCTCGGTGCCTCTGAATTGATTTTCCATGAGGCAGCCACCGTCACGCAAGCGACGGCTGGCGAATCGCGTCAGCCCCTCGGCAGGTTGTTGAAAAAGTCCCTGCGCTACGTCATCCTGAGCGAAGCGAAGGATCTGCTTTATTCATTTTCAGTAAGATACAGCAGATGCTTCGCTTCGCTCAGCATGACGGTTGTTTTTTTTGAACAACCCGTAAAAGCCATTGGCAGCCAGCCCGGATCCCCTGAACCTTACGACAGGCAAAGCGGCTCGACCTCTGACGCAAGGATGCGCCGGGTGATCCGCATCTGGCTCATCAGGGTGGGGGCCACGCGCGTGAGGCCAATCCGTCCCAGGTCCTTGCCGGGTTCAATTCCCGGTCCGGTCGCCACAAAGCCCGCCTCCATTCCGGGGACTGAGGGCAGGTGGCCATGCGTCCCGCGGTCCTTCGCACTGTCCTGAACGATGGGGCCGGCATGCCGGTCAGAAAAGTAGCACCCGGGATTGGCGTCCAGCATGATCTCTGCGTCAGGATCGGCCCCCAGCGCTTTCAGCCTGCCGCGGTCCAGCACTTCACGCACCGCCCCGGAATCGACCATTCGCGCCACCGCTTTCTCGAGCGAGCGGCGGTTCCCGCTGGTGGGTTCTTCCAGCCAGTAAAGCGCGAACGACCCGCCGGAGTGGATGGCTCCCAGGCGCTTCAATTCTGGCTCGCCCCGCGCGTTCCTGCCGAACAATCCTTCGTCCATCAGGGGCACCAGCGGGGCCACGTCTTTGTCCACGGAAACAAATCCGTGGTCGGAGAGGACCACCAGGGTAGTGGCCTTGTCGCCGTTCACCGCTTCCCGAATTCGCCCGATTTCCTTGTCCATCTGCTCGATGGCCTCGACGGCCTTGGGCGCAAAAGGGCCGTGCCGGTGCGCCAGCTTGTCGTACAAGGCAAAATGGACCAGGAGCAAATCCGGCTTGTGGCGACGCCAGATGTGCAACGCAGCCTCAGCGCGAAGGCGGTCAGGCGACATTTCATGGATCTCCTGCCGGCGGCGGTTCCCGGCAGCGCGCGCCGCGGATGATTTGATGCGGTGGACGACTTCATCAAAAAGCCTTGGGGTTGAATAGCGGGCGGGGGTCTCAAAATCCTGGTAAGGATCGGGCGCGGCGGGGTCCCAGATTTCCGGAATGTTGAACGTGATTCGCGCCCCGGCGCTGACCGGCCAGGCAATGGCCGCCGTCTTGCGGCCGGAAGCCCCCACTGCGTCCCACAAGGTGGGAACGTTGATGGCCCGTGCGAACCATGTCCAGGGCCGGCCTTTTTCGGTGGGATCGAGCGACGCCAGGTGGCTGTAAATTCCGTGCTGCCTGGGATGCACTCCCGTCACCAGGGTGACGTGCGCCGGGTAGGTTGTGGAAGGGTACACGCTCTCAACCGCTTCAGCGCTCGCTCCGTCTTCAACCAGCTCACGCAGGTTTGGAACTTTCAGTCCAAACTTTTTGGGCTGACGGTAAAAGTCCGGACGCATCCCGTCCGCGGAAAGCACAACCAATCGCCATGGAAATTCAGCCTGACCCATTTGTCATCGCTGAAGACCCGTTGGATTTTCCCGACGCTAGTTTTGATGCAAAAGCCTTCCCTCCCGGCACCCCATGCCGGGGGAAAGAAAGTCAAAGGGGAGGTTTAGCGCCTGTCCGCTTGCCGGA
The DNA here is from genome assembly GCA_021789565.1 of Acidobacteriota bacterium. Next base: position 473 of record JAJYJL010000271.1, on the reverse strand, counting down.
TGGCGCTTCCCGTTTCCGGGACTCCTGAAGAAGCCCTCTTGCTCTTTGGGAAACCTCCTGCGCCTATCCTAAACCAAAAAGGCGCCCCGATGCCAAAGGAATTGTTGATGATGACATTAGGGAGCGGGGGATCGTAAGGGACATTGGCCGCCCCTGCCGTTTGACTCTCAAATGTTCCGGGATGGGCATGAGGCCGGGCCGGCGAGGTTGTTCCACTTGCTTTTGAGAGCGTTGGACTGTATATAAAGTTATCTTGATCGCGTGGTCAGCAACGGCTGCGCGCATCTTGTATGGGCGAGGCATGTTGTGAACCTCAAGCAAGTCGGTTTTGGTTACGAGAACTTAGCTCGTGCGATGCCGGCTGTCTGGCAGGAGATTGATTAACGTTGAGAAAAGGTACCCTGGATGGTTGACACACCGGGATCAGGCGTTCCCATGAAAGGCCTGCCTTTTATAGTGGCCTTGGGTAGATC